>DATCOR010000028.1:0-15344 GCA_036564585.1 Candidatus Limnocylindria bacterium
AGGAACGCGCGCATCGACTCGGTCGTCGCAGCTGAGTGATACAAAAGAAGCCCCTCCGACTAGTGGTGTTTGGTTTCAGCACCGCGCACCCTAGTCGGGGGCTTCTATTTGTGACCTAGGTGTCGGGAGACCTCAGCTAGCGGCCGGCTCCCGCGTTCGTGAACACGACCCAGTAGACGAAGTACAGGAGGGCCGCCGTCAGGACAAGCCGGACGACGATCTGCGTGCGGCTCATCTTCATGCTGGCGACAGGGCGAAGCGCGACGCCGACAGGAAGCCGATCGGGTGGCGCGTCGCGCCATCGAGCGCAAGGTCGGCGAGCACCTCACCCATGACGCTCGCGAACTTGAACCCGTGACCGGAGCACGCCGAGGCGTACGCGACCGGCCCGTCGACGTCGACGATGAAGTGCTCGTCCGCGGTGACCGTGTACATGCAGACCTTCGTCATGCGGACCGGGCCGTCCGCCACCGGCAACCGTTCCCTGATGAACGCCCGGATCGGCGCCTCGTCCGCGGGATGCGTCTCGCGGTCGACGGCGTCCGGATCTGTCGGTGTCCCGGCACCATGGGTCGCGATCTTGAGGCCCTGATCGGCGAGGTAGGGGAAGCCGTAACAGCCATGGCCGAGGCCGGAGTCGACGATGTACACCGGCAGCCGCGCCAGCGCCTCGCGCTCAGCAACGGGCTCGAACCAGAACAGCGGGACGCGCTTTACCTGGAGCAACGGCGCGATGCACGGAAGCAGCCGCGGGTTCCACGCCCCGGCGGCGATGACGAGCCGGTCCGCGCGGTACGTTCCGCGATCGGTGTCGACGCGCACGCCGGCTCCGTCCCGCGTCCACGCCCCGACGCGCTCGTCGAAATGCAGCTCCGCGCCGCGTCGCTCGGCCACCGCGAGGTGCGCGGCGATCGCCCGGTCCGGCAGCAGGTAGCCCGCGGTCGCCTCGGCGAGTCCCCACCAGTCCGGGTCGAACCGGAACAACGGGAGCCGGGCCCGGAGCGACGCCGGGTCCAGCAGCTCGTGCTCCAGTTCGTGCTCGCGCGCGCTGCGCAGCGACCCCGCGACGAGCTCGCCGTCGCGCGGTCCGACGTACACGCCGCCGGTCTGACGGAGGATCTCGCCGCCCGTATCGGCCTCGAGCTCGCGCCAGAGCTCCCACGCGCGCACAAGCAGCGGGACGTAGTCGGGATGCTCGTAGTACGCGAGGCGGATGACGCGCGTGAGCCCACCGGACGAGCCGTTCGTGTGCCCGCGGGCGAACGCCTCGAGCCCGAGGACCTTCGCCCCGCGACCCGCGAGGTGCGCGGCCGCCGCGCTGCCGTCGGCGCCGAGGCCGATGACGATGGCGTCGGTCACGCCGGCCGCCAGTCAGCGCGATCGAGCCGGTGCCGGAAGATGACGCCGATGCGCGCGTCGTGGACGTCCTCGACGCGGCGCATACCGAGCTTCGCGATGATCCGCTGCGACGCCACGTTGCCCGGCTGCGACAGGCTGATCAGGTGGTCGTATGGGGTCCGTCGGAAGAAGTCGTCGCGGCTCGCGATCGCCGCTTCGGTCGCGTAGCCGACTCCCCACATCGCGCGCGGCAGGCGCCAGCCGATCTCCGGCTCGCCGGCGAGCTCGGGGAACGACTTGAGAAAGCCTGCGCCGCAGAAGCCGGCGAAGGCTCCGTCGGAGCGCCGCTCGACGGCCCACCGGCCGAAGCCGTGCGTCCCCAAGTCTTGGCGGATACGCGCGAGGGATGCGGCGGCCTCGGCGCGATCGTGGACGTGCCCGTCGCCGATGTAGCGCATGACTTCGGGATCCGCGTTCATCGTGGCGTAGGGGTCGAGATCCAGGTCGCGCCAGCGCCGCAGCACGAGCCGCTCGGTCTCGAGCCTACGTCCGGCTGAACTCATCGAAGAACCGGCCCAGCGTCATGGCCGCCTTCGGCATGAGGTCGAGCCGCACGTTCTCGTCGGGCGCGTGCACCCGCGAGTCGGGATGGCTGTAGCCGATGGCGACCATCGGCAGCTTCCGCGGGTTGCAGACCTGGTACTGCGGCGCCGTGCCGGGGCTCGAGAAGAGCCGCAGCGGCTTCGACCCGTACACGGACATCGACGCGCGCTCGGCGGCGTCGACGATCGGCGCGTCGACCGGACCCCAGTAGGGGTGCTCGCTGCCCCAGTTCTTGATCACGATGTCGTCGAAGCCGCGCTTGTCCAGGTGCGCGCGCAGCTGGCGCTCGATCTTGTCGGGGTCCTGATCGGGAACGAGGCGCATGTCGATCTTCACGTGGGCCTCGGCCGGGGTGATGGTCTTCGCGTCGTCGCCCGTCCACCCCGACCAGATCCCGGCGATGTTGCAGGTGGGCGCGAACAGCTGGGCGATCTGCGCGTCGAGGCCGGACTTTTCGCCGACGAAACGCTTCGCGCCGTAGATCGCCTTGAGCTTCGCCTCCTCGAACGGGATCGTCTTCAAGTGCGCGATCTGCTTGTCGCTCGGCTTGCGCACGTCGTCGTAGAAGCCGTCGATCGTCACGGTGCCATCTGGCTTGCGCAGCGTCGCGAGCGCTTCGACCAGCCGCCACGCGGCATTCTCGTAGAGCGACGCGCCGCCGGAGTGGGCGTCGTAGTTCAGGGTCTTGACCGAGAGCTCCACGTAGAGGATCCCGCGCACGCCGCAGATGAGCGTGGGCCGGTCTTGCGCGTCGAGCCCGCCGCCTTCCTGCAGCGAGCCATCGCCGGCGGTGAGGTCCGGTCGCTCTTGCAGCATCGAATTGAAGTGGCGGCTCGATGACTCCTCCTCGCCCTCGACGAGGAAACGGATCTTGATCGGCAGCGGCCCGATCGCGTCCTGGTAGGCCTCCGCCGCCTGGACGCGGATGAGGAACTGTCCTTTGTTATCGGACACGCCGCGCGCGAAGAGCTTGTTGTCGCGGATCGCCGGCTCGTATGGCGGTGTCGTCCAGAGGTCGAGCGGCGCTGCCGGCTGTACGTCGTAGTGCTGGACGCAGATGAGCGTCCGCTTCCCCGAGCCGATCTCGCCGACGACGAGCGGCGCGACACCGGGCTTCTCGATGAGCTCGACCTTCGCCCCGGCCTTGCGTAGCCGGTCGGCGGTCCACTTCGCGCCCCGCTTCAGCTCCGGGAGCTGGGCGGTCTCGCACGGGATGCGACAGTAGTCGCTCAGCTCGTCCGTCCATTGCTTCGTGCGGTCCGCGACGAGCTTGTCGAACTTCTCGTAGGACACTCGGCTACCTCCTGGGGGCTCGCTTGGACTCTAGTGGGCGGCGCTCGCATGCGCGCGGCGGCGGCGGCCGCGGATGTAGCGGAACACGAGGTAGCCAACGAACACGACCGGGATGCCGATGACGACGTACGTGATGTATGGCCGGGGGATGAGCCGGTCGACCGTCGGTCCGAACAGCGCGCCGATGCCGGTCCACACGCTCCAATAGATCAACCCGGCGGCGAAGACGCCGGCCACGAACTCGTGAAGTGGCACCTTCGCGGTCCCGCCGATGAGCGACATCGCCACCCGCAGCCCGGGGATGAGCCGGCCGATGAAGATCGCGACGAATCCGCGCCTCGCGATGCGGTGCTCCCACTCGTCGACCTGCTTCGGCTCGATGTCCATCAGCTGCGCGAGCTTGTTCGCGGCAGCGTCGCCGTACTTCCGCGTGACGAGATAGGGAATAAGCGTCCCGAAGGTCGACGCGACCGTGCACGTGAGCACGACGAGCGCGAGGCTGCCCAGGTCATTTCGCGCGCGGTTCCCGTAGAACATGATCACGATGTCGCTCGGCGCCGGAAGGGGGATGCCGGCTTCCTCGGTGGCGACGATGCCGAACAGCGCGAGGTACTCGTGCTGCGAGACCAGGACCAGCACCGCGGCGATCCCGTCGCGGAAGATCCGGAACAGCTCGGTCATGCGAAGAGCGCGCGCGCCGCGCGGCCCGGAAGCTCCCGCCCGAGCTGCCGCGCCATCCACTGCGTCGCCTCGGCCAGCTTGCGCACATCGACGCCGGTCGCGATGCCCATGCCGTCGAGCATCCACACGACATCCTCGGTGGCGAGATTCCCGCTCGCGCGCTTCGCGAAGGGCGAGCCGCCGATGCCGCCGATGCTCGCGTCCACGATGGTGACCCCGAGCTCGATCGCCGTGAGCACGTTCGCGAGGCCCTGGCCATAGGTGTCGTGGAAGTGGACGGCGATCCGGTCGACCGGGATCTTCGCCTCACGCTGCGCGGCCAGGATCGCGCGCACGTGCGTCGCGGTCCCCACGCCGATCGTGTCGCCCAGCGACACCTCGTCCACGCCGGCATCCAGGAACCGCGCGCCGATCCCGGCGACAGTCGCGGGATCGGTAGGCCCGTCGTCCGGATCGGCGATGACCATCGACACGTAGCCCCGGACACGCAGACCGCGTGCCTTCGCCGTGGCCGTGACCGCGAGCGCCGTGACGACCGCCTCCTCGCGTCCGCGCCGTAGGTTCTTTCGCGAGTAGCTCTCGCTGGCCGACACGAACACGGCGATCTCGTCCGCCCCTGCCGCGAGGGCGCGCTCGAGGCCGCGCTCGTTCGGCACGAGCACCGGGTAGCGGACTCCCGGCCGCCGGCGCAGACGCTTCATGAGGTCATCGGCGTCCGCGAGCTGCGGCACTGCGCCCGGGCTGACGAAGGAGGTGGCCTCGATCGCGCTGTGGCCCGCGTCGGCCAGGCGGTCGAGGAGCTCGAGCTTGGTCTCCGTCGAGAGCGTGCGCTCTTCGGCCTGGAGCCCGTCCCGCGGGCTTACTTCGACGATCTGCACGCGCCTCGCCTGCATTCGTACATTGTCGGGGTATGGAGTTCCAGGACGTCGTCCGCAAGCGGAAGATGGTGCGCACCTTCGAGGACCGGCCGATCGATCCCGCCGTGCTCGAACGGATCATCGCGAACGCGCAGCGCGCGCCCTCCGCAGGCTTCAGTCAGGGATGGGCCTTCCTGATCCTCAACGGAAAGACCGAGACCGAGCGCTACTGGAACACGACGATGCCACCAGAGCGACGCGCAGACTTCGGCTGGCCCGGGATGTTCAACGCCGCGGCGCTCGTCGTATGCCTGTCGAACAAGAGCGCCTATCTGGATCGGTACGCGAGGCCTGATAAGGGCTGGGCCGACCGAGACGAGAAACGCTGGCCGGTGCCGTATTGGGACATCGATGTCGGGATGGCCGCGTTGCTGATCCTCCAGACCGCGGTCGACGCGGGCCTCGGCGCGGTGTTCTTCGGGATCTTCGACCAGGCCGGCTTCCGCAAGGCCTTCGGCGTCCCGGACGAGTACACCGCGGTGGGCACGGTCGCGATCGGTCACAAGGCGCCCACGGACCGACCGTCGCCGTCGCTCAAGATCGTCGGTAAGCGGCCCGCATCCGAAGTCGTGCATCGCGGCCACTGGTAGGGTCGTCGGCCATGAAAGACCGCGTTGGAGAACGGACGTGAAATGGATCACCCGCGAGCACCCGCATGTGGATCGAGTCGCGTGCCCGTGGCTGATCGAGAAGTTCGTCGACAAGCAGGCCGAGTTCATCTACGTACCGACCGATCAGGTGGCGAGCGAAGCGCAGAAACGCGGGGCGACGCCGTACGACGTGAAGGATGCCGAGCTCGGCCACCATGGAGCGGAGTGCAGCTTCGATGCGTTCGTGCACAAGTACGGCCTGGATACCGACCGTGCGATGGGCTACATGGCCAAGATCATCCGGGGCGCGGACACCGCCGACAAGACCTTGACGCCCGAGTCGATCGGCATCGAGGCGGTGCTCGACGGTCTCCGCCACGTGCACTACCCGGATGACCAAAAACAGCGTGAGGCCTCGCGGCCGGTGTTCGACGGGCTGTACGCCTACTGCCAGAAGCGGGCATCGAGCGAAGCGAAAGGCACGTGAGCCTCAGGCTCACGGGCTTCATCCCGCTTCCGGGCGGCGAGCGCAATGGCTTCGACCACGCTGATACGTATCTCGATCGGGCTGGCAGTCGCGTCTATGTCGCGCACACGGCGATGAACGCGGTGGATGTGATCGACTGTCGCACCAACACCTACCTGCGATCGTTACCGGACCTGCCCGGCGTGGCAGGCGTGCTCATCGATACCGATCGAGATCTGCTGTTCACCTCCGACCGCTCCGCAGCGCGCGTGAGCATCTTCCGATGCTCCGATGAAACGCTGCTCACACAGGTCGACGTCGGGCCCCGGCCGAACGGGCTTGCGTTCGACACCCGGCGGAGGAACCTATACGCCTTCGAGCTCGGGGATCCACCCGGGACGGACTGCACGGCGTCGGTGATCTCGGTCGACGAGGGTCGCGTCATCCGGTCCATCCCGCTTCCAGGCCGTCCCCGCTGGGCACTCTTCGACCACGCCACCGATGAGGTGTTGGTGAACATCCAGAGCCCGGCGGCGGTCCTCCGCATCGACGCGGCCGCGCTCAATGAGTCGGGACGGACCGATGTCGGTGCTGATGGTCCTCACGGCCTTGGGCTGGTAGGCGGCCGGCTCTTCAGCGCAGCGGACGGCCACGAGCTCGTCGTGATCGACGGACCGCGGGTGGTGAAACGACTGCCCTTGCTCGGCGCCCCCGACGTCGTGATGCACGACGATCGGCGCGGTCGACTCTTTGTGGCCATCGGATCTCCTGGCGTCATCAGCGTGTTCGACACGGAGCGTCTCGTGGAGATCGGAACGGTTGAGACCGAAGAGGGCGCACATACGATCGGATGGGACGCGGCCACGGCGCAGCTCTACGCCTTCGCTCCCCAGCGAGGTGGTGCCCTCGTGTTCGCCTAGCCGCGGCGATCGGAGTGATCGCGGCGCACGCGCTCTTCCTCGGGTGGACGCACCCCGCGGAAGGTGACGTAGATCAGACCGTCGTAGGCGATCTTCAGCGCGCCGGCGAGCAGAAATGGCAGCGCCAATGATCCCGCGGCGAACGCGACACCGGTGACCACCGGCGAGAAGGCGCTCGACGCGGTCCTCGCGACATTCGTCAGACCCGCGGTCGCGGTGCGCTCATCGGGATCGACGACTGCCATCGTGTAGGACTGCCGCGTCGGCACGTCCATCTGCGAGATGCTCATCCGCATCAGGAACAGCGCGACCGCGAGGGGCGCGGTCGGCATGAGGGGTACGAGTATCAGCAGCACGTTCGACGGCAGGTGGCTGAACACCATCGTGTTGAGGAGCCCGTATCGGGCGGCCAGCCAGCCCGCGGCGAGAAGCGACAGACCGGACAGCACGTTGACCGCGAAGAACAGGACCGCGAGCTGCGCGGGCTCGAGGCCCCAGCGGATGAAGAACCAGTACGCGACCAGCGACTGCACGACCAGGGCGCCGGCGAAGGCGTCGAGCCCGAACAACGCCGCGAGCTTCGCGACCGTTCCCCGCGACCGATGGATCCCGAGGAACCGGCGCTGCCCTTCGACCTTCGCCAGCTCGAGCTGCTCGGTCAGTCCCGCGAACAGCGCCAGGTTCGCCAGTCCGACGACGGCGTAGAGGACGAAGAGCGGCCGGTACGCATCGGCGCCAGTCAGGCCGAGCCGTTCGAAGAGGCCGACCGACGCCGCGAACAGGGCACCGAGCGCGCCGCCGAACGTGGCAAGGGTGTTGTAGACGGAGAACAGCCACGTGCGGCGCGCATCAGGCGCGGTCTGCGGGAGCATGGCCTGGTCGACGGTCTGGAAGACGCCGACCTCAGAGTTCGTCGCGCTGATCGTGCCGGTGAAGCCGGCGAGGACGAGGATCGCGAAGCTGTCGGTCAACGCGAACGCAAGCCCGCCGACGGCCATCAGCACGGCCATGGTCGAGATCGTGCGCCGCCGGCCGTAGCGGTCGGCAAAGAGCGACCAGCCGACGGTCATGACGGCCGACCCTGCGATCGCCGACGTCAGCACGATGCCGATGCGCGTGGGGTCGAGACCGAGACGGTCCAGGTAGACCCCAAGCACCACCGAGAGGTACCCGTAGGCGAACGTGCGGAGCACGCGCGCGAGCAGCAACCGCCGTCCGTCGGGCGTTACCCAGCGCAGCCACCCGCCGCCGACACGCTCGCGTGGAGCCTCGGTCATTCGTACATTGTCGGGATAATGGCGACCGAACAGCGCAAGCTCGTGAGCGTCGTGTTCGCGGACGTGGTCGGCTCGACGGCGTTCGGATCCGAGAACGACCCGGAGGCCGTTCGGTCGGTGATGGGGTCGTACTTCGAGCGGATGAAAGCCATCGCCGAGACGCACGGCGGCACCGTCGAGAAGTTCATCGGCGACGCCGTCATGGTCGTGTTCGGTGTTCCGCTGCTGCACGACGACGACGCCGAGCGCGCCGTCCGCGCCGCGCTCGCGATGCGCGACGCGATGACCGACCTCAACGCCGAGCTTGGGGTATCGCTTGCCGCACGCGTCGGGGTGGACAGTGGTGAGGCCGTCGCGGGCGGCGGGGAGGACCGCCAGTTCCTCGTCACCGGCGATGCCGTGAACGTCGCCGCGCGCCTGCAGCAGGGTGCCGACATGGGCGAGGTCGTCGTCGGACCGCTGACCGAGTCGCTCACGCGATCGGCGATCGAATACGCCGATCGCGAGCCGATCACGGCGAAGGGTAAGCCGGAGCCGTTGAAGGCGTTCCGCGCGATCCGGCCACGGAGCGCGGTCCCGGAGCAGGCCCGCGGCCTACCGGCGATGCGCGCGCAGCTCGTTGGCCGGCAGCGAGAGCTCCGGATGCTGCTGGACGCCTTCGAGCGTGTGCGCGACGAGCGGCGCGCGCACATCTTCACGCTGGTCGGCAATGCCGGCATCGGCAAGTCGCGGCTCGTGGGCGAAGCGCTCGCGCGCATCGCCGGCGCGCAGAGCGCCCAGGTCCTCCGCGGTCGATGCCTTCCGTACGGAGCCGGTATCACCTACTGGCCCCTGATGGAGATCGTGCGCGACGATGCAGGCATCACGGGTCACGACGACCGGGAGACCGCCCTGGCGAAGCTCGATTCGCGGATCAATGTGGTGTTAGGGGCCGACGCCGGAGCGGTGCGGGCACGCCTCGCGACCATGCTGGGCCTCCAGCGTCCGGAGGACGCTCTGCCGGAAGTCGTCCCCGCGCAGGTCGGTCGCGAGATCGGTTGGGGTGCCCGGCAATACCTCGGCGCGGTCGCGCGCGCTCCGGTAGTCGTCGTCGTCGACGATCTGCAGTGGGCCGAGCCCGCGGTGTTCGAGATCGTCGAGGGCCTTGCCGAGAGCGCGCAGGACGCGCCGATGCTCCTCCTCTGCGTTGCGAGACCGCAGCTCTTCGAGCTGCAGCCCAGCTGGGGTGCCGGCCGCGCCAACGCGACCACGATCACGCTCGATGCGTTGAACACCGAAGAGACGACCACGCTGATCTCGCGGCTCCTCGATATCGACGACCTTCCGGCCGACCTGCGGGCACGGGTGGTCCACCGCTCCGAGGGCAACCCTCTGTTCTGCGAGGAATTCCTTCGGATGTTGATCGACGAGGGCCGCGTCGAGCGGGTCGACGAGCGCTGGCGGGCCACGGCGAGCGCCGCGGAGGTCCGGGTCCCCGAGAGCATCCACGCGCTCCTGGCCGCTCGACTGGACGGTCTGGCGACGGATGACCGGCTTGCGATGCAGATCGCCTCGGTGGTGGGCGAGCGCTTCGGTGCGGGCGAGCTCGCTGCGCTCGCTCCGGGGCTCGACGTGGGTGCCGCGGTCGCATCACTGCGGCGCGCGGGACTGGTCCTGGAGGATCGCGAGACCAAAGAGCCGGATCGTTTTCGCTTCAAGCACATCCTGATGCGCGACGTCGCGTATGCCGGCCTGCCGAAAGCGGTTCGCGCGGATCTACATGAGCGATTTGCCACGGACCTCGAACGGACGGTCGGGGACCGCCGCGACGAGTTCGCGGAAGTGCTGGCGCACCACGCGGAGCGCGCGTTCTCGTTCTCGGCGGACGTCCGCGCTCATCAGGACGTGCTCGTGCTGCGGGCGAGGAGGGCCCTCGAGTGGGCGCTGGCACTCGGCGACCGCGGCCGTCGCAGGGAGGACGTCGGCCTGCTCGCCCCGAACGCGGCCGTGGCCGCAGCGGCGATCGCGGCGCTCGGCAGCGAGGCCACGCCTGACGAGCACGCCCGGGCCGCCCTTCTGGCTGCAGAGGATCGACGCCTGTCCGGCGATTACATCCCTGCGACGGAGGCGTTCGAGCGGTCATTCCAGCTTGCGGTCGCGGCGGGCCGCACCGACCTCGCCGCGTGGTCACGCCTCGGACTCGCCCGCGTGCTCGCGCTTTCCGGGGACTTCGATGCCGCAACGATGGCCACGTTCGAGCGCGGTGCGGCGGATGCGGCTCGCCTGTTCGTCGAGAGCGGCGAGCCTGGCGCGGCGCTCGAAGCGGGCCTGATCGCGCTCGAGTCGTTGTGGGCATCCGGCCAGCTCGGCGAGATGCTCGAGCGCGGCCACGCGTTGCGCGAGCAGGCCCAGCAGCTCCGCGACGAGCCACGCGAGCTCCTGATCTGCGCGCGCCTTATCAACGCGGCCGGGCAGTCGGGCGCCTCGGAGCTTGCGGCCAAGTACGAGGGCGCCGTAAAGGCGCTCGTCGCCAAGCTCGCCGTACGGGTGCCTCAGTGGGCAAGGGTCGCGGAGTGCGCACAGCTGCGGAACAATGGTGACTTCGCGGCGGCGGACGCGTGTTACCGAGCCCTGTACGTGGAAGGGATCGCGGAACGAGATCCGGTCATCCAGATCAGCAGCCTGCGCAATCGCGGGGAGCTGCTGCTCGAGTGGGACCGCGCCCTCGAAGCGCGACCGGTGGTGGAGGCAGCGCTGGCCGAGAGCGTCCGCACCGGCGAGCTCTGGAGTCGGACTGAGGTCACCGCGGCGTTGGGTCAGATCGCCGCCGTCGCTGGAGACGACGCTCGGGCTCGCGAGCTGATCGGTAGCGCTGAGGCGATCGTGCGTGAGACCGACAGCTATGCGATCGCGTTCGTCGCCTTCTCAAGTGGGCGCGTACACGAACTTGGCGGTCGGCCGGCTGAGGCTGAAGCCTCCTACCGGCGCGCGCTAGAGGTACTCGGGCAGACCGAGTACGTCTTTCGCGTCGCCTGGATGCGACTGGGCTACGCCCAGTTCCTGCTGAAGCAAGGTCGCACGTCCGATTCGAAGCGGGAGTTCGACGAAGCGGCGCCCTTCTTTCGCCATCAGGTAGCCGAAGGTGCGCAGCGACTGGCGGCGTTTCGCGAGTCGCTCGCCCACGCGCCCTCAGCTCGGTGACGCCGCCGTATCAGGATGCGGCCCTCCGCTCCCAAGCCCCCGGATGGGGGAGCCGCCACCCGTGCGGGCGACGTACAAATACTGCGATGCGTGAGACCGCCTGGACCTAGGCCCCTTCGAACTCCGCCAGCCGCTGGCCACGCTTGACCTGATCCCCCTGGGCGCACAGCACCTTCGTCACGGTCCCGTCTCCCGGCGCCTCCACCCGTAGCTCCATCTTCATCGCCTCCACGACGCACACCAGGTCGCCCCGCTTCACGCGCTGACCCGCGCGCGCGTGCACCGCGAGCACGACTCCGGGCATCGGCGCGGTGATCTCCGTGCCGGCGAGGGCATCGACGCTCCGCTCCCGCCCAGCGGTGTCGAGCACGTACGTTTCTCCCCGCCACTTCACCCAGATCTCGCTGCCATCGCGGGCAGCGATCCCTTCCTCGCCGTCGACGATCCAGTGCCCGGCGTTCTCGCCTGCCGCGATCGTGTGCTCATCCACGATGTACGGCCCGCTTCCGCGCACGCGCACCGATCGGTCGTCGAGCAGCACGGTCGTCGTCGCCGGACCGCCGGCGCGCCAGCCCGCAAGCGCCCGCCACGGGTCGCGCGGGTCGACCGCCAGCGTGGTCCCGGCCGCGAACGCGGCCGCCGCGAGCGCGCGGGCTTCCGCCGGGGTCTCGCCCGGCCCGCGCGCGAGATCCGGGGTCCGCTCGATGAGTCCGGTGTCGACCTGCCCCGCGCGCATCGCCGCATCGGCGATCAGGTTCCGGAGGAAGCGTTCGTTCGTGCGCACGCCGAGCAGCGTCGAGCCGCGCAGCGCCGCGCCGAGCGCCTCGAGCGCGGCGCCGCGATCGGCGGCGTGGACGATCACCTTCGCGAGGAGCGGGTCGTAGTCGGCCGTGACGGCGCTGCCCTCCTCGATGCCCGAATCGATCCGCGGGCCGTCGGCCCACTCGAGGAGGGCGATGCGCCCGGTCGAGGGCAGGAAGCCGCTGGTCGGATCCTCCGCGTACAGCCGCGCCTCGACCGCGTGTCCGCGCGGCGCGGCGTCGAGCGCGAGACGCTCGCCCATCGCGATGCGCAGCTGCTGCTCGACGAGGTCGACACCCCACACGAGCTCGGTGACCGGGTGCTCGACCTGGAGTCGCGCGTTCACTTCCAGGAAGAAGAAGTCGCCGTTCTGGTCGACGATGAACTCGCACGTGCCGGCGTTCACGTAGCCCACGGCCTTCGCCAGCGCGATCGCCGCGTCGCTCATCCGCGCGCGGAGCTTCGCGTCCACCGCGGGTGACGGCGTCTCCTCGACGACCTTCTGGTGCCGCCGCTGCGCGGAGCAGTCGCGCTCGCCGAGCACCAGCACCGTCCCATGCGCGTCGGCCAGCAGCTGGATCTCGACGTGGCGTGGCCGTTCGATCGCGCGCTCGAGGATGAGCCGCTCGTCGCCGAAAGCTGCGCGGGCCGTGCGCCGTGCCCGCGCGAGCGCGTCGCTCAGGTCGGCGTCCTTGGCGACGAGCTGCATGCCGATGCCGCCGCCGCCGGCCGCCGGCTTCAGCATCACGGGGTACCCGACCGTCGAAGCCGCGGTCGCGAACGCGCCGTCCTGCTGATCGGCACCGCGATAGCCGGGGACCACTGGCACGCCGGCGCGCTCGGCCGCGGCCTTCGCCTCCCCCTTGTCCCCCAGGCGCCGCAGCACCTCGGGGCTTGGCCCCACGAACGTCATGCCCGCCGCCGCCACCGCCTCCGCGAAGGCAGCCTGCTCCGACAGGAATCCGTACCCCGGATGAATGAGTCCTGCGTCACTCTCGCGCGCGGCGGCGATCACGCTCGGGACGTTCAGGTAGGAATCGCGGGCCGGCGGGGGGCCGATGCGGATCGCCGTGTCAGCTTCGCGGACGAACGGCGCGTCCGCGTCGGCGTCGGAGTACACGGCCACCGTGCGCAGGCCCATGCGCTTCGCGGTGCGGAAGATGCGGCGCGCGATCTCGCCGCGATTGGCGACGAGGACGGTCATCATGTGCCCAGATTGTCACCGCAACGCGCCGCGCTCGTCGAAGGCTGGCCGGTGTTGCTCTCCGTCGTCGTGGTGGGCATCCCATTCGGGATCGTGGCCCGCCAGTCGGGCCTGGAGCCGGCCGAGATCGTCGCGATGAGCGTGTTCGTGTTCGCCGGCGCGTCGCAGTTCGCGATGGTCCAGCTGTTCAAGGACGGCGTCGGCTGGCCGCTCGTCGTCGCGACCGTGTTCCTGATCAACCTCCGGCATCTCCTCATGGCCGCGGCCCTTCGTCCGCACTTCGCCCACGTGCCGGTCGCCTGGCGCCTCGCCGCGGCGTACGTGCTGACCGACGAGGCGTTCGCGATGGCTATCGGTTGGTTCCGCCGCGGCCGCACCGAGGTGGCGTACTACGCGACGTTCGCGGTCACGCTGTACGTGCTGTGGAACGTCGCGACGGTCACGGGCATGCTGCTCGGCCCGTCGATCGGCGAGCCTCGCCGGTTCGGTGTGGACTTCGCGATCACGGCCACGTTCATCGCGATCGTCGTGCTTGGCGTCCGCCGGCGGTCGGACGGCGTCGTCGCGCTCGGGGCGGCGCTCCTCGCGGCCGTGCTCGCGTACGCGGGCGCATCGGTCGTCGCCGTGGTGACCGCTGGCGCCCTCGCGCCGCTCCTCGTCGTCTTCGCGCGTGACGAGGCTCCGGCGTGACCTGGCTCGCGATCGCGGGCTCGGCCGTCGTCACGTATCTCATCCGCGCCTTCGCGTTCCGCGTCGCGATGCCGAGCGCCCTGCCGCGGCGCGTCGCGCGTTACCTCGACGCGCTTCCCGCGGCGATCATCGCGGCGCTCGCCGGGCCGGCCGTGCTCGTGCCCGGCGGCACGGTGACCCGCGGGCCCGAGCTCGCGGCGGCGCTGGTGGTCATCGCCGTCGTCGCGTGGCGGCGCAACCTGCTGGCCGGGGTGCTCGCGGGCGTCGCGACGGTCGCGCTGCTGCGGCTAGTTCTGGCGGCGTGAACCTCCCAACCAGCGAGGGGCGCGCTTCTCGAGGAACGCGCGCATCCCGTCCTGGCCCTCGGCGCCGACCCGGGCGTTCGCGATGCGTTCCACCATGAGGTCGCGGACGTCGGCTGGCGCCTGCCCGGTGACCTCGCGGACGAGCCGCTTGGCGGCGTTCACGGCCTCCGGTCCGCCCGAGATGATCGCGTCGACGAATCGCCCGACCTCCGCATCGAGCTGGCCCTCGTCGACGACGCTGTGCACGAGGCCGGCATCGAAGGCCCGATGCGAGTCGAACCGGATCCCCGTGGTGAATGCCGCGGTCGCGAAGCTCGGTCCGACCTTGCGCACCACGTACGGCGAGACGACCGCCGGGAGGATCCCGAGCCGCACCTCCGTGAACGCGAAGACCGCGGCCTCGACCGCGACCGCGATGTCGGCCATCGCGACGAGGCCCGCGCCGCCGCCGAAGGCAGAGCCCTGCACCCGCGCGACGATCGGCATTGGCAGCTCGTCGAGCTTCGCGAAGAGCAGGGCCAGCGCGCCGGAGTCCGCGAGGTTCTCCTCGAGCGTGTAGTCGGCCATCGAGCGCATCCACGCCAGATCCGCGCCCGCGCAGAACGTGTCGCCCTCGCTGGCCAGCACGACGCAGCGCGCGTCGGCCGGTACGCCGTCGATCGCCTTGGACAGCTGCGCGATGAGCTCGGCGTTGAACGCGTTCTTCACATCGGGCCGCGTGATGGTGACCCGCGCGACGCGGCGCTCGTCGGTGCTACGACGGACGAGCTCGGTCACATCCGGAACACGCCGTAGCGTGGCTCGCCGATCGGCGAGTGTCGCGCGGCCGCCAGGCCGAGCGCGAGCACGGCGCGGGTGTCCATCGGGTCGATCACGCCATCGTCCCAGAGCCGCGCGGTCGAGTAGTACGGCGAGCCCTGGGTCTCGTACTGCGCGCGGATCTTCGATTTGAAATCGTCGCGGGCCTTGTCGTTCTCGAACGTGCCGACGAACGAGAGGACGGTCGCGGCCTGCTCGCCGCCCATGACGCTGATCCGCGCGTTCGGCCACATCCAGAGCTGTCGCGGCCCGTACGCGCG
>DATCOR010000197.1:0-6386 GCA_036564585.1 Candidatus Limnocylindria bacterium
GTTCGGACCGGACTCGAACTTCTCGTCGACCTTCGTGGTCCCGGCCGTCCCGCTGATGTGGAAGGTGTAGTCGCCGGTCCTGGTCGGGACGAAGCCGCTCGTGTAGTGGCCAGGCACATCGCTGTCCGGCGCGAGCTCCACGCTGCGGGTCTTGGCGCCGCCGCCGGTGATGACCTCGGCCGTGAGGGTCTTCTCGAGGCCCTCGACGGCCTTGTCGCCGTCCGTCTCGGTCACCGTGAGATCGAGCCCGTTTGACTGGCCGGCGACGGCAGGCTCGTTGGCCCAACCGACGATGAACGTGTACGGCCCGACCATGCGGGTCTCGTGCGCCGCGGCCGGCGTCGCGAAGATGCCGAACGACGCCACGACGACGGCGAGCGCCGCCGCGATGGCAAGGATGCGCGTCATATGACCCTCCTCGGTCGATCTTGCGTGGTGCTAGATGGCGAGGAGGGACGCGCGGGGCGGGCCAAGGGGCGCATCGAGCCGCCACTGCGGCGGACGCAGGACGATCGCCGGAAGTGCGGCGACCGCGCGGCGCGTCGGGCGGGGGAGCTTCGGGATCACGACGGCGAGCGTGGCGAGGAGCATTGCGTCGAGCGCGAGCTGGCCCGGTAGCTCGAGCGTCCAGCCGGGGCCGTCGGGCCGCCGGCTCAGCATCTTCAGTCGCAGGAGGAAGAGCGGGTAGCGGTAGGCGGCGAGCAGGTGATCGTGGAATCGCGGCGTGCCGGGGGGATCGACGTGCGGCGGCACCGCCAGGCCCGACGCGGCCAGGGCGCTGCTGCCGGCGGCGAGCGCGAATACGAGCGCGCAGAGCCAGCGCATCACGAAGAGCGTACGTCCCGGCAACGCCGGCAGACTCCCACGATCGCCGAATGGGCGAGATCCGGCTCGAAACGATGCTCGTCCCTAAGTCGCTTGGCCATTGCGTCGAGCACCGCTGGACGGATCTCGGTCTCCTCGCCGCAGACCCGGCAGACGAGGTGGCCGTGCGGATGGCGGTCAGCGCGGTGCCAGCGGGTCACCCGGTCGTCGAGGTGGGTGTGCGTGACGAGACCGAGCTCGTCGAGCGCCTGCAGGTTCCGATAGACGGTCGACGGTCCGATCGCCGGGAACTTGGCCCGCACCCGCCGCGCGATCTCGTCCGCGGTGACGTGATGCCGGGCGCGCTGCACGGCGTCGAGCACGAGCTGCCGCTGCAGCGTGAGCCGCCTGCCGCTCGCCCGGACCGACTCCGCGAGGGTCATGACGCGATAGTGACGCGATAGCGAGGCGGTCGCAAGAAGGCTATTGCGACCATTCGCGATAGGCTCGCGCCAGATGGACTTCGGCATCCTCGGCCTGCTCGGCGGCATGGTCGTCCTCGGCTTCCGCCACGGCTTCGACTGGGATCACATCGCGGCGATCACCGACATCACGAGCACGACGACCGCGTCGCACGCCGGCGAGGACATCCCGGTCATCGCGCCGATGCCCCGGCACGAGCACGACACGCGAACGGACGGGCACGGCCACGCCCACGCCGACGCCGGCCCCGGTCCGCTGCACGTCCTCTCCGAGTCCCGGTTCGCGCACGAGCAGCGCCACGCCGTCGCGCTCGCGAGCCTCTACGCGCTCGGGCACGCGAGCGTCGTGCTTGCCCTCGGGGTCCTCGCACTGATCCTCGGCACGGTCCTGCCCGCGTGGGTGGATCCGATCCTGGAGCGCGTGGTCGGGGTCACGCTCGTGCTGCTCGGCGTCTGGGTGCTCATCTCGGTCGTTCAATACATGCGTGGCAAGGGCGAGTTCCGGATGCGCAGCCGATGGATGCTCGTCTTCGACGGCGTGCGCTACGCGTGGGACCGGCTGCAGGCACGCATCCACGGTCACCAGCACGAGCCGATCGCGCATGCCTCGCAGTACGGACCGAAGACCGCGTTCGGCGTCGGCATGATCCATGGCATCGGCGCCGAGACGGGCTCGCAGGCGCTGCTGCTTGCCGGGATCGCCGGCGTGACCGGCGCGCAGGGCGTCGTCATCCTCGGCGCGTTCATCGTGGGGCTGCTCATCTCGAACACGCTCGTGGCGGTGACGAGCGCGACGGGGTTCATCGGGGCCCAGCGCCTGCGGACCCTGTACGTGATCGTCGGCGCCGTGGCGGGCGTCTCGAGCCTGGTCATCGGGCTCTTCTTCATCGCTGGGCTCGGCACCGCGCTGCCCGATCTGCAGGAGCTGCTCTTCGGCGGTCGGACCTAACGTGCTCGCCGCGGCCGGCTTCGTCGCGCTCGGGTTCGGCATCGGGACGCTCGGCACGCTCATCGGTGCGGGCGGCGGTTTCATTCTCCTTCCGGTCCTGGCGCTCCTCTTTCCCCTCGAGCCGACCGGCACGCTGACCGCGACGTCGCTCGCCGTGGTCGCCGCGAACGCGACGAGCGGCGCGATCGCCTACGGCCGCCAGCGGCGCATCGACTACCGCTCCGGTATCGCGTTCGCGATCGCGACCCTGCCGGGAAGCGTCGCCGGCGCGCTGCTCGCGCGATCCATCCCGCGCGGGCCGTTCGACACCGCCTTCGCGCTCGTGCTGCTCGCCCTCGCGCTCGTGCTGTTGCGGACGCGCGCCGAGCAGGGACCGCCGGCTCCCGAGGGCCGCGCCTGGGGCCGGGTGCCGCGCACGCTCGTTGACGCCGAGGGCACCGTGCACCGCTACCACGTCGAGCTTCCGCTCGGGATCGCGATGTCGTTCGTCATCGGGTTCGCCTCGAGCCTGCTGGGCATCGGCGGCGGGTTCATCCACGTTCCGGCGCTGATCGCGGTGCTCGGCTTTCCGGTGCACATCGCGACCGCGACGTCGCACTTCGTGCTCGCGATCATGGCGACGGTGGGGACGATCACGCACATCCTGGCAGGCGATCTGGTGGACGTCTGGCCTCGCGCGGTGTACCTCGCGGTCGGCGCCGTCGCCGGCGCGCAGGTCGGCGCCTGGCTCTCGACTCGCGTCCACGGCACCGTCATCGTGCGGCTGCTCGCCGCCGCGCTTGCGATCGTCGCGCTGCGCCTCGCGGCCCAGGGCCTGCTGGGGATCTAGCGATGCGGCTCGTCGTCCTCGCCCTGCTGTCCGTGCTCCTCGGCGCCTGCGCCGACTGGAACACCGGGCAGGCCTCGAGCGTCATCGACGCCCACGTCGTGAGAGTGGTGTCCCAGGGAACGCGCGCCGCGGGCGAGCCCGGTCTGCCCGGCCAGCCGTTCCAGACGGTCGAGATCGAGCTCGACGGGAGCCTGTACCGCGGCGACCACGTCACGCTCGAGTGGGGCGGCCGCGTCGCGCTCAACTCGAACGGCCTGCTGCGCCCGGGCGACCACGTGCTCGTGTCGCAGAGCCGCGGCGACAATGACACGCGCCAGTACGCGATCGAGGACGTCGTCCGCCTGCCGTCGCTGCTGCCGTTCGTCGTGGTGCTCGTCGTCTCGCTCGTCGCCGTCGCGCGCTGGAAAGGCCTCGCGTCGCTCGCCGGACTCGCCGGCAGCATCGCCGTGTTCCTGCTCGCGATCGTGCCCGCAGTCCAGCGCGGGGACGATCCGCTCGTCGCGACGCTCGCCGGCGCGCTCGCGGTGCTCGTCGTAGCCGTCTTCGTCGTGCACGGCCTCAACCGAAAGAGCGTCGCCGCGCTCGTCGGCACCGTGGCCTGCCTGCTCATCGTCGTCGTCCTCGCTGCGCTCGCCCTCGCGGCGGCGCACATGACCGGGTACGGCTCCGAGGAGGCGGTGTTCCTGGCGGTCGGGTCGGCCGGCCGGATCGACCTGCACCGGCTGGTGCTCGCCGGGATCGTCGTCGGCTCCCTGGGCGCGCTCGTCGACATGGGTGTTGGGCAGGCCTCGGCCACATTCGAGCTCGCCGCGGCCCACGAGGAGATGCGCGGCCCGCGCCTCTACGCGAGCGCGCTGAACGTGGGCCGCGATCACATCGGCTCGCTCGTGAACACGCTCGCGCTCGCGTACTTCGGAGGCGCGATGCCGCTCATCGTCCTGCTCTCGCTCGGGAACCTGCCGCTCACGCTCAGCGCGAACGGCGAGACGATCGTCGGCTCGATCATCGCGGTGCTCGTCGCGAGCATCGGTCTGGTGCTCTGCGTGCCGATCACGACCGCGGTCGCGGTCGCGCTCGCCGACCGGGGCCGGCGGGCCGCCTAGCGCAGGTCCAGCGTCGCGCTCGCGGTCACGGTGCGCGAGAGACTGCCGTCGTCCGAGCGGACCTCGAGCAGGAGCGTGTACGCGTCGGCGGGGACGACGATGCCGTTCGCGTCACGGGTGTCCCACGTGAGCGTGGACGACGCGCGCGCGTTGGCCGCGATGACGGCCGGCTTCACGATGAGCTCGCGAACGAGCACCTCGGCCGGCACGCCGCCGTCGCTGATGCCGCTGGCCATGATCCGCGCGGTCAGCGGACCGGTGGCGCTGCCGCGGGTCACGGAGATGGCGACCGGGATCGTCGCGACGGCGCCGAGGGCGTACGACGGCGAGATCGTGATCTCGACGCGGCCGTTCGGCAGGTCGGTGGGGATGACGAAGATGGTCGGTGGCCGCGCCGTGGACGCCGTCGCCGGCCCGGCGCAGGCCCCAAGGAGCGCGGCCGCGACGATCAGCGCTTTCGGCGGCAGCTTCGACACAGCCCGTAGAAGTCGAGTGCCGCGTGATCGACCTGGAACTCGTGGCGGCGGCCGACCGATGCGAGCAGCGGCGCGACGGCGGTCTCGTCCAGGTCTTCCACCCGCTGGCAGTGGGTGCAGACGAGGTGATGGTGGTGCTCCGCGTCGCACGCGATGTACGCGGATACGTGTCCGTCGCGCTCGAACCGGCTGGCCATCCCGTCCTGGACCTGCGCCTCGAGCGCGCGGTACACGGTCGCGCGGCCGACGGTCGGGTGGTTGGCCTGGATCCGCTCGTAGAGCTCCTGCGCGCTGAGCGCGCGCTTCGCCGACGCGAGCGCTTCGGCGACGATCACGCGCTGGCGGGTGAGGCGCCGGCCCTGTGAGGTCATCCGGTCGGGGATCCTGGCGGCCACCACAGATCGAGGATACGCGCCATCCGACCAATTTGACACTGAGTCTCATCTTGGCTAGGTTGAGACTCATTCTCAGTAGGGGAGAGTGCCATGCGGATCGCTTTCGTCCTCGCCGCGGCGCTCGTTCTCGCGTCCGCATGCGCAGAAGCCGGCCCGCCGGGCGGCGCGTCCGGCACGATCGCGGTGCTCGGGGCGGAGAATTTCTACGCGGACCTGCTGGCCCAGATCGGCGGCACCAAGGTCACGGTCTCGAGCATCCTCAACGACCCGAACGCCGATCCGCACGCCTTCGAGGCGAGCCCCCAGACCGCGAAGCTCGTGGCCGACGCGAAGCTCGTGGTCGTGAACGGGGTCGGCTACGACGACTTCATGGACAAGCTGCTCGGCGCGTCGACGAAGCCCGACCGCGTCGTGCTCAACGTCCAGGAGATCCTGAAGAAGGCCGACGATGACAACGCCCACGTCTGGTACGACCCGGCCACGATGCCCGCGGTCGCCGAGGCCGTGATGGCCGCCCTCTCGCGGCTCGATCCGCAGGACGCGAGCCTCTTCGCGGATCAGAAGACGAAGTACCTCGCCGCGCTGAAGGCCATCGACGACAAGATCGCGGCACTGAAGGCGAAGTTCGACGGCACGCCGGTGGCGTTCACCGAGCCGGTCGCCGAGTATCAGGCCCGCGCGATCGGTCTCGTCGTCCGGACACCTCAGGGGTTCATGCGCGCGATCGAGCAGGGTGTCGATCCAGCTCCCGCCGACGTCGCGGCCGAGCGCGATCTGCTGACCGGCAGGAAGGTCAAGGCGCTCCTGTACAACAGCCAGGTCACCTCGCCGCTCACAACGGACATCCGCGATCTCGCGGTCGCAAGCTCCGTCGCCGTCGTCGGCGTGGCCGAGACGATCCCGCCCCAGTTCAAGACCTATCAGGAATGGATGCTCGCGCAGCTCGCCGAGCTCGAGACGGCCCTCTCCAAATAGGTAGCCTGAGCGCATGACGGCACCGGCGGTCCGCTTCGAGCACGCCACCCTCGAGTACGGCAAGCGGCGCATCTGGACCGACCTCTCGATCGACGTCGCGCCCGGCTCGTTCATCGCCATCCTCGGCCCGAACGGCGCGGGAAAGACCTCGCTGCTCCGCGCGATCCTGGGTCTGGTCGCGCCCACGAGTGGCCGCATCGAGGTCCTCGGACGGCCGCCCACGCGCGGCGACCCCGGGATCGGGTACGTGCCACAGCATCAACACTTCGACTCCGAGACGCCACTGCGCGGACGCGATCTCGTGCGGTTCGGTCTCGACGGCCACCGGTGGGGGATCGGTCTGCCGAACGCCTTGGCCAGCGCCCGGGTGACC
>DATCOR010000199.1:0-2941 GCA_036564585.1 Candidatus Limnocylindria bacterium
ACGCCACCGAACGGACCGGACGCGCTCGCGTGCACCGAGCGCGTGACCATCCCGAATATCCCTGACGTCATCGGCGTCGCCTGGTCGCCGGACGGCCGGACCCTCGCGATCGACCACATGGTCGTGCTCCCCTCGGCGCAGATCACGGGTTCACCCGAGGAGTTCTTCCTCGACGCGCTCGACCTTCCGACCGGCACGCTGCGGCCACTCGGTGTCGGCGAACGACAGCAGTGGTCCGCGAGCGGGAAGTACCTCTCCTACTGGAGCTGGAACGGCGAGCTCCGCATCGTGATCGGTGGACGGGTCATCGACCTGCCGAAGGCGAGCATCCCCGACACCAAGTGGGTCGGCGACACCCTCTACTACTTCGCGAAGGACGAGCTGCAGAGCTGGACCGATGGAGAGGTGCGGACGATCTCGCACCTGCCGTCCGATCTGGTGCCGGCGTATCCCGCCGATGACGCGAGCTTCAGCGCCGACGCCGAGCGTTTCCTGATCACGCGCTACTCGCTGGACGGCACGGTGCGTCGATTCGCCGGCGTGACCCGCACGGGCGCCGCGAGCGAGCTGGACCTGCCGGATGCGACGTACACCGAGTGGTCGCCGGCCGGCGAGACGCTCCTGGTGCGGTACCCGGATCGCATCGAGCTACGCGATGGCGACACGGTGCGCAGCGCGCCGCTCTCGCAGTTCGCAGGCCCGGTCCATCAATGGACGCCCGACGGCCGCACGCTTCTGCTCGGAGCGGTCACCGCGGCCCCGAGCGGCGACATCGTGTTCGACGCGTTCGCGGCGGTCGGCGCCGGCCCGTCGACGGGCGCCGCGACCTTGCCGAACCTCATCGGCGCGCGCGGGTTCAGCCCCGATGGCCGCTACTTCGCCGGCGACAGCCGGACCTCGCTGCGCAACACGCGGCTCGAGCTGTTCCGTTGCGGCACCGGTAGTGCGGCGAAGGCGACGCCGATCCCAGCCGCATCGCCGTTCCCACCAACGGACCTGCATTACCTGCGGCCGGCGGTCGGCGCGATCACGCAGCTCATCACGCCGACCCATACGGGCATCGACATCGCGGCGCCGCTCGGCTCGATCCTCGTCGCCGCGGACGATGGGGTCGTGACCGCGGTCGGCTGGGTGAACGTCGGTGGCCGGCGCGTGTGCGTCGGACACACGAGCGGGATCGAGACCTGCGACTACCACACGTCGGCGGCGCTCGTCCGCGTCGGCGACCGCGTCGTGCGCGGTCAGCCGGTGGCGCTCGTCGGTCTCACCGGCGTGACCACCGGACCGCACGTGCACTGGGAGGCGAAGGTCGGCACGCGGATCATCGATCCGCTGACGCGCTAGCCCGGCTGGCCGGGGAGCCGCTCGAGCAGGATCGCCGGGATCACGCGCGTCGTTTTCCGCTCGTAATCCTTGAAGCCGGGATTGATCGCCGCGTGCTGGTCGTACAACCGGCGCCGTTCCTCGCCTCGGGCGACGGGGATCGCCTTCGCGCGGAACTTCGCGTCGCCGACCTCGACGGTCACCTCGGGATGCGCTCGGACGTCGTGGTACCAGGAGGGATGCGTCGGCGACCCGCCCTTGGACCCGATGATCAGGTAGCGATCCCCGTCCTTCGTGTACACGAGCGGATGGGTGCGTTGCGCGCCGCTCTTCGCGCCGGTCGTCGTGAGCAGTAGCACGTCGCGGCCGGTGAACGGCCCTTCGGTGATGACGCCGCGGTTCTTGCGGAAATGCGCGATCAGGTCGTCGTTGAATGCCACGCTCTGTCGAACCGCCGCGGGACAGGGGTCATTCCCTAGCGGCTGAGCAGCCGGCCGCTCCAGATCCAGAACGCCGGCCCGAAGCCCACCGATGCCAGGCCGCCGGTCACGAGGATCAGCGGCGTGGACCCGGCGACCGTGGCGAAGAACAGCAGGACGAGATCGACGCCGCCGGCGATCGCGAGCAGCGCGAGGTTGCGGGGGAGCGTCACCGCACCGCGCGCGGCGAGGCCGAGGGCGAGCATCCAGATGCCGGCGAGCCCGAAGGTCGCGAAGCCGCGCGGATCCGTCGCCGAGAGATCGCCGGCCGCGAGGCCCTGCCCCGCGAGGATCGCGGCGTACACGCCGTGTGCCGCCGAGAGCAGCGTGTACCCCACCCCAAACGGAGCGAGCCAGCGCGCGTTCGGCCCGCCGGCGAGGTCGCTCATCCCGACGGTCGCGACCGACGCGGCGAGGGCCCCGGCCGCGATGAGCGCGTACGCGAGGGCGTTCGAGGAGCGGTCGTCGACGTTCCGGCTCGCGAATCCGAGATACACGACCGCGTACGCGATCGAGAGCGCGGCCACCAGGTATGCGCAGAGGCCCGCGCGGCGGGCGAAGGCGTCGATGGCCGCGACTCTAGCGCGCATCCGCCGGCGGGTCCCACACGTATCGAGTGGAAAGACCGTCCACCTCCTCCACGCAGCGAATGGGGTGGCCACGCGCGGCCGCCCCATTCGCGCCCTTCACCCGACCGCCACCTATCGTTCGCGCTCGTGGACGACGCCCTCCTCGACGGCTCGCTCGAGGACGCCATCGCGGCGATCCGGTCGCGATCGGTCAGCCCGCTCGAGCTCACCGACGCGTGCCTCGCGCGGACCGCCGCACGCGCGAATGACCTGAACGCGTTCATCTCGGTCACCGCGGACGACGCACGGCGCCGGGCGGCAAGTACCGGCGGCCCGCTCGCCGGGGCACCGCTCGCGCTGAAGGACCTCTTCGATGTCGCAGGCGTGCCGACGACCGGTGGGTCGAAGCTCTTCGCGCAGAACATCCCGCGCGAGGACGGCGAGATCGCGCGCCGGCTGTTCGGCGCCGGCGCGGTCGATCTCGGGAAGACCAATCTGCACGAGTGGGCGTTCGGCGTGACGACCGACAACCCGCACTTCGGGCCGACGCGCAACCCGTGGGCCCTGGAC
>DATCOR010000268.1:0-3246 GCA_036564585.1 Candidatus Limnocylindria bacterium
ACGGAGTTCGGGCCGTCGAACCTGGGCCTGACCCTCGCGATCCTCGCCACGCTCACCGCCGGCACGCTCATCCTCATGTGGCTCGGCGAGCTGATCAGCGAGCGCGGCATCGGCAACGGCATCAGCTTCATCATCTTCGCCGGCATCGTCGGCCGGCTTCCGACCACGGTGAGCCAGACCCTCCAGGTGCAAACGAACTACTTCGCGCTCGCGATCTACGCGATCATCGCCGTGCTCGTGATCGGCGCGATCGTCTTCATCCAGGAGGGCCAGCGTCGGGTGCCGGTCCAGTACGCGAAGCGGGTTCGCGGCACGCGGATGTACTCCGGTGGGGCGACCCACATCCCGCTGCGCGTCAACAGCGCCGGCGTGATCCCGATCATCTTCGCGATCTCGATCCTCCTGCTCCCGAGCCAGGTGGCGCAGTACTTCACGAACAGCGACACCGAGTGGCTCCGCAACCTGTCGACCGGCATCGTGAACGCGTTCCAGAACACGGTCCTCTACAACGGCGCGTATTTCGTGCTTGTCGTCGCATTCACGTTCTTCTACACGGCGTTCACGTTCGTCCCGAACGACGTCGCCGACAACATCAAGCGCTACGGAGGGTTCATCCCGGGCATCCGGCCGGGCCGGCCCACCGCGGAGTTCCTCGGCCGGGTCGTCACGCGCATCACCATCGCCGGCGCGCTCTTCCTCGGTATCGTTGCCGTCATGCCGACCCTCATCGGCGACCTCACGGGCGTGCAGACGCTCCGCCTCGGCGGCACCAGCATCCTCATCGTCGTTGGCGTCGTCGTCGAGACGATGAAGCAGCTCGAGGCGCAGCTCCTCATGCGGAGCTACGAGGGCTTCATCCGGTGATGGCGGAGCGCGAAGCCAACGAGTCCGCCGGCGACACGGCGGCGGGCGACCTGATCTTCATGGGCCCGCCCGGCGTGGGGAAGGGCACCCAGGCGAAGCTCCTCGCCGCGCGCAACGGCTGGGTCCAGCTCTCGACCGGCGATCTCTTCCGCGACCATCTGAAGCGCTCGACGGCCCTCGGCGAGCTCGCCCAGCGGTACATGGACCGCGGCGACTACGTTCCTGACGACGTCACCATCGACATGGTCCGCGAGTTCATCGATGCGCTGCCCAAGGCGACCCGCGTGATGTTCGACGGCTTCCCCCGGACGGTCGCCCAGGCCGAGGCGCTCGAGGCGTTGCTCGCCGGGCGCGGCCGCGCGATCGGACGGGTCCTGTTGATCGACGTGCCGCGCGAGGAGCTCGTCCGGCGGATCCTCAATCGCTCGCGGTCGGAGGGCCGGGCGGACGACACACCGGACGTCATCTCCCGGCGGTTCGACGTGTACGCGGAGCAGACCCAGCCGGTAGTGGAGCATTACGAGGCGCTGAACCGGGTCCGGCGGGTCGACGGCCTGGGGGAACTCGATGCGGTCACCAAACGGCTCATCGAGGCGGCCCGCTGATGGTCACCCTCAAGACCGCCGAGCAGATCGCGAAGATGCGTGAGGCGGGCGCGATCGTCGCCACGATGCTCGCGGCGACGCGCGACGCGGTGAAGCCGGGGATCACGACGGCCGAGCTCGACCGCATCGCGGCGGACGTGCTGGCGCGCGCGGGTGCCAAGAGCTCGTTCCTCGACTACTACGGCTACCCGGCGACCATCTGCACCTCGGTGAACGAGCAGATCGTCCACGGCATCCCGTCGAAGCGGAAGCTGAAGGAAGGGGACATCGTCGGGATCGACGCGGGCGCGATCGTGGACGGCTGGCACGCCGATGCCGCGATCACCGTCCCCGTGGGCAGGATCTCGGCGGAGGCGGCGAAGCTCATCGACGTCACGCGGGAGGCGCTCGCGCGCGGGATCGCGGCCGCGACCGTCGGGAACCGGCTCGGTGACATCGGCGCCGCGGTGCAGGGCTACGCCGAGAGCCAGGGCTTCTCGGTGGTCCGCAACTACGTCGGCCACGGGATCGGGCGGGCGATGCACGAGGAGCCGCAGGTCCCGAACTACGGGACGGCCGACCTCGGCCGAGTCATCAAGGAGGGCCTCTGCATCGCGATCGAGCCGATGGTCAACGTCGGCGGGATCGCGACCCGGGTCCTCGACGACAACTGGACGGTCGTGACCGAGGACGGCAGTCTTTCGGCCCATTTCGAGCACACCCTGGCCTGCCTGGCCGACGGCCCGGCGATCTTGACCCTTGAAAGGGGCTCCCTTGAAGGGGGCTCGGCCGAGGCCGGCAAAGCCGATCTCGGCCGCACGAGGGACGTGGCCTCCGCGAGGTCCGCATGACCGTCGCTTGCCGAAATCGTGCGGTTTTGGTACATTTTTACTTCCCGTGGCGCTCTGCCGCGGAGTTTTTTGCGTCAGAGGTCCATGGCCAGCAGTAAGCCGAGCAACAAGGACGTCATCGAGGTGGAGGGAACGGTCTCCGAGGCTCTCCCCAACGCGATGTTCAAGGTGGAGCTCCAGAACGGCCATGCGGTCCTGGCGCATATCTCCGGGAAGATGCGGATGAACTTCATCCGGGTCGTCCCGGGCGACAAGGTCCTGGTGGAGCTGTCGCCATATGACCTCAAGCGAGGTCGCATCACGCGAAGGGTGAGGTACTAGCGAGTGAAGGTCCGCGCGAGCGTCAAGAAGCGCTGCGACAAGTGCAAGATCATCCGGCGAGAGGGCGTGATCCTCGTGATCTGCTCCGAGCCGAAGCACAAGCAGCGGCAGGGATAGGGGAGGCACATGGCTCGGATCGCCGGCGTCGACATCCCGCGCGAGAAGCGTGCTGACGTGTCGCTGCGCTACATCTTCGGCATCGGCCCGACCACCGCGCGCGAAGTGCTCGACGAGGCGCGCGTGGACCACGCGATCCGCGTGCGCGACCTCACCGAGGCCCAGGTCGCCAAGATCCGCGAGGTCATTGACCGCAAGTTCACGGTCGAGGGTGACCTCCGCCGTGAGGTCGCGCTGAACATCAAACGGCTCCAGGAGATCGGCTCGTACCGCGGGCTGCGCCACCGCAAGGCGCTCCCGGTGCGCGGCCAGCGGACCCGCACGAACGCGCGCACGCGCCGCGGGCCGCGCAAGACCGTCGCCGGCAAGAAGAAGACCGCGGCGAAGACGTAGCAGAGAAGAGAAGGGACGAACGTGAGCCAGGAAAAGGCCGAGAAGACCGCGGAGAAGCCCGCCGAGGGCGCCAAGCCCGCGCCGCGCCGCAAGCGCGAGAAGCGGACCGTGCCGCG
>DATCOR010000222.1:0-8549 GCA_036564585.1 Candidatus Limnocylindria bacterium
CCTACGGGCGGCCGGCCTGCCAGTCCGGGCGACGCTGCCGGCCCGCACGTGGTCGCTCCTGCTGAGCGATAAGAAGGCCCGGCATGGCTCGGTGCGGTGGATCCTGCCGAGGACCATCGGCCGCTTCAGCGAGGTCACCGATGTGGGCGCGCGCTCGCTCCGTCAGGCCGCTGCGATCGTCGAGGGACGATGAAGCTGCTGCTGCTGAACGGCCCGAACCTCAACACCCTCGGCACGCGCGAGCCCGCGATCTACGGCACGACAACGCTCGTCGAGGTCATCCAGCGGTGCCGGGACCTGGCCGGCGCTGGACACACGATCGCGGACTTCCAGTCCAACCACGAGGGCGCGCTCATCGATTTCCTGCAGGAGCACGCGGACGCCGATGGTGCCATCATCAATCCCGGCGGGCTCGCCCACACCTCGATCGTCCTGCGCGACGCTGTCGCGGGCTGCGCGTTCCCGGTCGTCGAGGTGCACATCACCGACATCGGCAAGCGCGAGCCGTTCAGGCACCATACGTATCTGGCGGACGTGACGGCGCACCAAGTGATAGGTAAAGGAGTGGCGGGCTACGAGGAGGCCTTGAGCTGGCTTCTCGACAGGACGGCGAAGCGATGAGGATGGAGTGCCGTTAGGCCCGCGTAGCGGATTAGATGGTCTCGACCGGGGAAATCAAGCGCGGCATGACGATCGAGCTCGACGGCAACCTCTACCAGATCGTCGAGTTCCAGCACATCAAGATGGGCCGCGGAAGCGCGCAGGTGCGGATGAAGCTCCGCAACGTACGGCGCGGGGACCTCATCGAGAAGACGTTCCAGGCCGGTGACCGGTTCGCCCGCGCGCGGCTCGATCACCGTGACGTGCAGTACATGTATCACGACGGCGACCTCTACCACTTCATGGACACGAAGACCTACGACCAGGTCGCGCTCAACGGCGATCAGCTCGGTGATGGCGTCAATTACCTCACCGACGGCATGGTCGTCACGCTGAACGAATATGAGGGCGAGCCCATCGGCGTCGACCTGCCGCCGTCGGTCGTCCTCACCGTCAAGAGCGTCGAGTTCGGCCTCAAGGGCGACACCGCGACCGGCGCGAACAAGCCCGCGACGCTCGAGTCGGGTCTCAAGGTGAACGTCCCGCTCTTCGTGAATCAGGGCGACAAGATCAAGGTCGACACGCGGACCGGGGAGTACATCGAACGGGCGTCGTGACCGGCGCGCCCAGCAACGTCATCCGGGTCGGTCAGCTCAGCGTCCGCATCGCCGAGCGGCTCCTCGCCGCAGACGACCTGAAGGATCTCTGGGTCGAGGGCGAGATCTCCGAGGCGACCGTGTCGTCGGCCGGCCACGTCCACTTCACGCTCAAGGACAACGCCGGCCAGATCCGCTGCGTGCTGTTCGCGACGCAGGCGGCGAACGTGCCGCTCACGCCGCGGGCCGGCTTGCGAATCATCGCCCACGGCTACGTCGACGTGTACTTAAAGGGCGGCTCGTACAACCTCCGGTGTGACGACGTGCGACCGGCCGGAGCGGGCGACGCGTTCCTCCGGCTGGAAGCGCTGCGCAAGCGCCTCGATGCGGAGGGACTCTTCAAGCAGGAGCGCAAGCGCGCGCTGCCTGCCCGGCCGCGGCGCGTCGGTGTGATCACGAGTCCGACAGGCGCAGCCTGGCACGACGTTCAGACCGTCTGCCTGCGCCGCGATCCGCGCGTCGAGCTCATCTTCGCGGCGGCGCAGGTGCAGGGTGTCGGTGCGGTCGAATCGATGATCGCGGCATTCGATGGCCTCGCGCAGCTGCGCGATCTCGACGTGATCATTCTCGCCCGCGGCGGCGGTGCGAGCGAGGACCTGTCGCCGTTCAACGATGAGGCGCTCGTCCGGGCCGTCTCACGCGCCGGGCGGCCGGTGTGCAGCGGGGTCGGGCACGAATCGGACGTCACGCTGGTCGATCTCGTGGCCGACGTGCGGGCGCCGACCCCGTCGGTCGCCGCGGAGCTCGTCGTCCCGGATGCCGGCGCGGACGTCGCGTCGCTCGCCCGCCTGCGGCGTCGGATCGACGGGCGCGTGCGGGAGATCGCGGGCGATCGGCGGCGCCGCGCGACGAACGCGAAGCGGCTTCTCGACCGGCGGGCACCGGCGGCGCGCATCGCCGAGCTCCGGCTGCAGCTGGACGACAGCCGGCGGGCGATCGACCGGGCCATCGGGCGCGCGATCCCGCTGCGGCGCCAGCGCACCGTGAGTGCGCGCCGGCGGCTCGAGGCGCTCTCGCCGCTGGCCGTGCTCGGCCGCGGCTACGCGATCGTCGAGGGCCCGGATGGACGGGTCCGGACCGAAGTGGCCGCACTCCGTGCGGGCGAGCAGGTCAAGGTGCGGATGCGGGATGGCCGATCCGGGATGCGTGTCGAGTCCGTGGAGGTGACCGATGGCCGAGCCTGACACCGACCGACCGATCGAGGCCGCGCTCGAGCGGTTGGAGGCGATCGCCGACCAGCTCGAGGACCCTGGGCTCGATCTCGACGAGGCCGTCCGGCTCTACGAGGAGGGCCTCGGGCTGTACGCGGAGTGCACGAAACGGCTCGATGCCGCCGATCAGCGGATCACGAAGCTGGCCGATGCGCTGGCCCAGCAGGGGAAGCGGCCACCGGCCTAGCGAGCCCAAGGTTTCTAGCGCGTATGGAATGACCTTTGGCGTAACGATGGGGTAACGCACAGGCGGCCTTCGCGGTTTACCTTCCCGAGGAGCGAGCAGCGTGCGGACACGCACGGTCGCTCGGTCCACAGGGAAGGGAGCAATCATGAGGAAGATCGCGCTCGCCGCGCTCCTGTTCATCGCCACGGCGCAGCTCGCCGCCGGCGGCCTGCCGGCTCGGGGTGCCACGCTCGACAGCGGCGAGAACGACCTTCTCGCCCAGGTGAACAGCTTCCGCGTCGCACGCGGTCTTTCAACCCTCGTCGTCTCGGACTCGCTCACGATGGCGGCAAAGTGGATGGCCACCGACATGTCCGTGAACAACTACTTCCAGCACACCTCGCTCGACGGCCGCTCGCCGACGCAGCGGATGGCCGACGCCGGCTACCCCGCGTTCTCGACGTGGGCCGGCGAGGATCTCGCGGCCGGCTACACGAGCGCCGCCGAGGTCCTGCAGGGGTGGATCGACAGCCCCGCGCATCTCGCCGTGCTGACGAACCCGGCGTACCGCGCGATCGGGATCGGCCGCGCCTATTCGAGCGGATCGACGTACGGCTGGTACTGGGACGCCGACTTCGGGGGCATCGCCCAAGGTGCCGCCGGGGCCACGTCCTTCGACCTCGGATTCCACAGCGCGTGGGCCGGACAGAGCGCGAACCCGACGCTCGCGCCAGGCGCGACGGCGACTCTCGTGGTGGCGCTCCGCAACACCGGCTACCGCGGCTGGTACCAGGGCAGCCCCGGCCAGCAAGCCACCCTCGGGACCAGCTCGCCGCTCGATGCGACGCGTCCGGAATTCGGCCTCGGCAATCGCGTGGCGACACAATCGACGCCGTACGTCGGACCCGGCCAGACCGGCTGGTTCCAATTCCAGTTCCACGCACCCTCGACGCCCGGCACCTACCGCCTCGATGTGCGCGGCGTGATCGATGGCGCGACATGGCTCGAAGACTCCGGCGTGTATTGGACGATCACGGTCCGCTAGCTCGCGTGCGGTGAGGGGGACGCGCGAGTCTCCTTCGCTCGGTCGTCGGCGCGTGCCGAGACCACGATCTGCTCCTGCCGGTTCCGACCGCTCGCTCAGGAGACCCGCGCATCCCCCTGGACCGCGCGTCGCTCGACGCGACTAGCTCGCCGTCCGCGCCTTTCTGAGGAACGGCTCGACTGCTTCGAGGAACGGCTCGGGGCGCAGACCATGGATCCGGTGGCCGACGCTCGGGAACTTCACGAGCTGCGCGTCGGGCCATTTCTTGACCAGCGCTTCGGGCTCGCCCTCCTTCAGCGCGCTTCCATCAGCGGTGTGCGCGGCAAGGAGCAGCGTCGGCATCGTGGGCACGGCGCTCACGACCTGCTCGTGGCCGTCGGGCTTGCTGTGGCCGAACTGCTCGACGAACGCGGGATCGACGTCCTTGTAATACGTCGCGAGGCGGTCGGCGGCGTAGAAGCCGCGGACCTCGCCGACGGTGCGCTCGCCCCGCGGCCCGCGTGCCGGCAGCGGGATCGACGCGACCGCGCGCTTGAACGCCGGCGGCTCGGCGCTCTTGCCGAGGGCAGCGCGCACGTCCGTGTAGTACTGCGCCCGCCAGTCGCGATCCCAGTTGTCGACGACGGGTTCCTCGAGGACGAGTGCGCGCACCGCCGCCGGCCGCTTCGCCGCGGCGACGAGCGCGGTCGCTCCGCCGAGCGAATGGCCGATCACGATGGCCGGTCCACCGGCGACGGTCTCGATGACCCGCAGCAGGTCGTCCGCGAATTCTCCGATCGCGTAGCCCGTCGCGCGGGCGCTCTTCCCGTGTCCGCGCGCGTCGTAGGCGATCACGCGATAGCGGGTCGCGAGACGAGGGAAGATGTTCTCCCAGTCCTCCGCCCGGAACGTGGCACCGTGGAGCAGGACGATCGGCGGTTCGCCCGCGGCGCCACCTGCCGAGTCGTAGTACGCGAGCTTTGGATCACCTTTGAGCGAGCGCGAACGAGGTAAACGCTTCGGCATCGCGCGAAGTCTAGAGATAGGCTTTCGCCGGTGATGGCGACGCGCGTCCGACTCGATCAGCTGCTCGTCCAACGCTCGCTCGCTCCGAGCCGCGAGCGCGCCCAAGCGCTCATCCTCGCTGGTGCGGTGCGCGTCGACGGCGAGGTCGCCGACCGCGCGGCCGCCCCGGTGTCCGATGCCGCCGCGATCACCGTCGCCCCCCGGCCGCGATTCGTCTCGCGCGGCGGCGAGAAGCTCGACGCGGCGCTGGACGAGCTCGGCGTCAACGTCGCGGGTATGGTCGCGCTCGACGTCGGCTCGTCGACCGGCGGGTTCACCGATTGCCTCCTCCAGCGCGGCGCCGTACGGGTCTACGCGATCGACGTCGGAAAGGGCCAGCTCGACTGGAAGCTCCGCACCGACGCGCGGGTCACCGCGCGTGAGGGAGTGAATGCGCGCGAGGGCTTCGAGCTTCCGGAGCGCGTCGATCTCGTCGTCGCCGACGTCTCGTTCATCTCGCTGCGCATCGCGCTCCTGCCGTCGTTCCGGCACCTGCGCGAGGGCGGCGACGTCGTGGCGCTGGTGAAGCCGCAGTTCGAGGCCGGCCGCGCCGCCGTCGGCCGCGGCGGGATCGTCCGCGACGCGAAGGACCGCGTCAACGCGACGGTCGCGGTGTGCGAGGCGTTCACCGCGGTGGGCGTCGGCACCGTCGCGATCGTGCCGTCGCGGCTTCCCGGCCGCGAAGGGAACCGGGAGATCTTCGTCCACAGCCGGAAGGGCGATCCGGGCCTCGCACCGGGCCGGATCCGCGAGCGCGCGGCCGAGGCCGCGGAGTGAAGCTCGCGTTCGCGGTACGGCCGGACTGGGATGTCGCGGCGGCGGCCGCGCGGGACGCGGCCACGCGCGCGCGGACGAAGGGCCACGAGGTCGTCGAGGTGAAGCTCGACTCGCCGTCGCTCGCGCGCGAGGTCGCCGGCGCCGAGGTCGCGATCGTCTTCGGCGGCGACGGCACGATGCTGCGCGCGGCCCGCGCACTCGCGCCGCTCGCGATCCCGATGCTCGGCGTGAACCTCGGCCGGCTCGGTTTCCTCGCCGGCGGATCCATCGACGAGCTCGACGGGCTCCTTGCGGAGATCGCCGCCGGCCGGTGCACGACTGAGGAGCGGACCTTGCTCGAGGCGCACGTCCACCGGAAGGGCGCTCCGGACCTGGACGCGCTCGCGTTGAACGACGTTGTCGTCGCGCGCGGCCGCGAGGTGCGCTCGATCCACATCGGCGTGACGCTCGATGGCGCGCCGTTCACCACGTACTGGTCCGACGGCCTCATCGTGGCGACGGCCACGGGGAGCACGGCGTACGGCATGTCCGTCGGCGGGCCGCTGATCATCCCGTCGTCGCGGGCGATGATGATCGTGCCGATCGCGCCGCACCTCTCCTTTCCGAACGCCGTCGTCCTCGATGTGGATCAGACGATCGCGCTGGAGGTCCTCGATGAGCCCGCGCGGCTCTCGCTCGACGGGCAGGAGGAGCACGACCTGCACGTCGGCGATCGGATCGACGTCCGCCGCGCGAAGCCGGTCGCGCGCTTCGTGCGTACCGCCACGATGCGTCCGTTCCTCACGCTCCTGCGCAAGAAGATCCTGAAGGAAGAGGGCGGGCCGGTCTGATGGCGCTCGACCCGCAGGCGGCCGTCGCCGCGATCCGCGCGAAGACGAAGCTCCAGCCGAAGGTCGCGATCGTCCTCGGATCGGGACTCGGCCGGCTCGCGGACGAGGTCACCGGCGCGACGCGCATCCCGTACGCCGAGATCCCCGGCTGGGAGCGCAGCACCGCGCCCGGGCATTCCGGCGAGCTCGTTGTTGGAACGCTCGCCGCGAAGACCGTCGCGGTCATGAAGGGCCGCCTGCATTACTACGAGGGCTACGACATGAGCGCCGTCGCGTTCCCCGTCCGCGTGTTCAAAGCCTGGGGGATCGAGACGATCATCCTCACCAACGCGTGCGGCGGCCTCAACCCGAAGTTCAAGGCCGGCGACCTCATGCTGCTCGAGGACCACATCAACTTCATGCCGGCGAACCCGTTGCGCGGGCCGAACGACGAGCGGCTCGGTCCGCGGTTCCCGGACATGGTCGGGACGTACACCGAGGAGCTCCGGGCGATCGCGAAGGCCGTGGACCCGGATCTCCGCGAGGGCATCTACGTGGCCGTCCCCGGTCCGAACTTCGAGACGCCGGCGGAGCTGCGGATGCTGCGCAGCTTCGGGGCCGACGCCGTGGGGATGAGCACCGTGCCCGAGGTCATCGCCGCGCGCCATCTCGGGATGCGCATTCTCGCGATCGCGACGGTGACGGACATGGCCACCGGGATCCCCGGCCAGATCGAGCACGTGACCGGCGAGCAGGTGCTCGAGGTCGCGAATCGGGCCGGCGCGCGGCTCGGCGCGCTGGTCAAAGGCGTGGTCGCGAAGCTCTAGGAGAATGCGAACGGTCGAGCTCGTCGAGAGGAAGCGCGACGGCGGGCGGCTCACCGCTGCCGAGATCGGCTTCCTGGTCGATGGCTACACGAAGGGTGACATCCCCGACTACCAGATGGCCGCGTTCTGCATGGCCGTCGTCTGGCGCGGCATGGACATGCGCGAGACGGCGGACCTCACCGCGGCGATGGTCGCGACCGGGGAGCGTCTCGATCTGCGCCGCTTCGGTCGGGTCGTGGACAAGCACTCCACCGGAGGCGTGGGTGACAAGACGACCCTGGTGGTCGCGCCGCTCGTGGCGGCGTGCGGCCTTCCGGTCGCGAAGATGAGCGGCCGCGGCCTCGGGTTCTCCGGCGGCACGCTCGACAAGCTCGAGTCGATCGCGGGCTACCGCGTCGATCTCTCGACGGAGGAGTTCCTCGGGCAGCTTGGGCGCATCGGCATCGTGCTCACGGGGCAGACCGAGGACCTCGCACCCGCCGACGGGAAGCTGTACGCGCTCCGCGACACCACCGGGACCGTGCCCGCGATCCCGCTCATCGCGTCGAGCATCATGTCGAAGAAGATCGCCGCCGGCGCGAACGCGGTCGTACTCGACGTCAAGGTCGGCAGCGGCGCGTTCATGAAGACGCTGACCGAGGCGCGCCTGCTCGCGCGCACGATGGTCGCGATCGGGAAGGCCCACGGCCTCGTTGTGACCTGCGAGCTCACCGACATGGACCAGCCGCTCGGCCGGGCGGTGGGGAACAGCCTGGAGGTGGCCGAGGCGATCGCGACGCTGCGCGGCGAGGGACCAGCCGACCTCGTGGCACTGACGCGGCTCGCGGGCGCCGAGATGCTCCTGCTCGGCGGCAAGGCGCGCGATCGCGCGTCGGCGCTGCGGCGCATCGACCGTGCGCTCGCCGACGGCAGCGGCCTGGCGAAGCTGCGCGCGCTCGTGGACGCGCAGGGTGGGGATGCGCGGATGGTCGACGATCCGGGACGCCTCCCACGAGCGCCGCACGTGGAGACACTGCGCGCGTCACGGACCGCGTACGTGCGGCGCATCGCGGCCGATGCGGTCGGCAGCGCGTCCGTGCGCCTCGGCGCGGGCCGTGAGAAGAAGGGCGATCCGATCGACCACCGGACCGGCATCGTGCTGCACGCGAAAGTTGGCACGCGGGTGGAGCGAGGCGCCGCGTTCGCCGAGGTCCATCACGCGGGCCGGCCCGCCGACGATGCCGCGATCGAGCAGGTGCGCGACGCGTTCGCCTGGAGCGCGCGACCGGTCGCCCGGCCCAAGCTCGTGCTCGGACGCGTCGCGGGCTAGGCGGCCGGCTCGACCAGCTCGGCTTCGATCATCGCGAGGAACGCGTCGACGACCGAGGCGTGCCACTGCCGTCCACCCTCGCGAAGCAGCTCGGCCCGCACGGCC
>DATCOR010000240.1:0-27763 GCA_036564585.1 Candidatus Limnocylindria bacterium
CGGGAAGGACTTCGCGCGGTACCACGCGGAGCGGTTCCTCTCGACTTTCGAGCGCGTCGGCATCCACCCCCAGGAGATCCACTGGCTGAGAGATCTGTACGGCTCCGGCAAGCTCGACCACGAGATCGAGCTCGTCCTGAAGAACGCCGACGCCGTGCGGCGGGTCTACGCGGAGGTCTCGCACGTTCAGAAGGACCCAAGCTGGCTCCCGGTGTGGGTCATCTGCGAGAACTGCGGGAAGATCGGTACGACCCACGCGACGGACTTCGACGGTACCTCGGTCGCGTACGAGTGCCGCAGGGACTACGTGAGCTGGGCCTCCGGCTGCGGCCATCGCGGGCGGGTCTCCCCGTTCAAGGGAAACGCGAAGCTTCCATGGAACCTGCAGTGGTGCGCGATGTGGGACTACTTCGACGTGACCTACGAGGAGGGCGGTAAGGACCTGCTGACCGCCGGCGGATCGCGCGATCGCGCGAACGAGCTGTACCGCGAGATCTGGAAGCGCGAGCCGCCGGCCGGCCTGCAGCACGAGTTCTTCAACATCGGCGGGAAAAAGATGTCGACGTCGAAGGGGATCGGCACGTCGGCGGTCGAGCTCGTCGATCTCTACCCGGGCGAGATCGTCCGGTTCCTGCTGCTGCGAACGCACCCGAAGCGCGCGGTGGAGTTCGATCCGGCGGGGAACACGCTCCCGCGCCTCTACGACGAGTACGACCGCTGCGCGGACGCGTACCTCGAGGATCCACGGAGCGATTTCGGCAAGAGCTGGAAGCTGTCGCAGCTCTCCCTGGACGCGAAGCCGATCGTCTTCCGCGTTCGGTTCGGCACCGTTGCCGACTGGCTCCAGATCCCGAGCATCGAGCCGCACGCCGAAGCCGCGAAGCGCAAGAGGGCGCCGCTTGTAGCCGACGAGACGGCCGACCTCGACCGGCGCATCGCGCTCGCGAGGGTCTGGCTCGAGCGCTGGGCGCCCGAAGAGGCCCGGTTCGCGGTGGCCACGGCGCTCCCGCCGGCAACGGCGATGCTCACCGACCCGCAGCGCGAGTTCCTGGTGCGCGCCACCGTTGAGATCGGCCGGGTGACAGATCCCGAGGCGATGCAGGAGCGCCTGTACGAGATCGCGAAAGAGGTGGGCCTCACCACGCCGGAAGGCAAGGTGAGCAAGGCGGCGTTCGAGGCCCTCTATTACTCGTTCATCGGGAAGCAGAACGGTCCGCGCGCGGCGTGGCTGCTGATCACGCTCGACCCCGCGTTCGTGAAGCAGCGAATGACCGAGGCAGCGCGCGCGAAATGAACGGGAAGCTCGCCGTCGCGATCATCTGGCACATGCATCAGCCCTACTACAAGCATCCCCAAACAAGCGAGTTCGTGCTCCCCTGGGTCCGCCTCCACGCGTCGAAGGATTACCTGCACATGGCCCGCCTGCTGAACGAGTTCCCCAAGGTGAAGGTGAACTTCACGATGGTCCCGTCGCTGCGCGATCAGCTCGAGGACTACGCGCGCGGCGCGGACGACGAGGACACCCGGGTCACGATGCGCACGGTCGAAGGCACGCTCACCCCGGAGGAGCGCGGCCACATGCTCGCGCGGTTCTTCTCCATCCATCACGGCAACGTGATCGCGCTGCATGACGAATATCGCCGACTGCTGCAGCTCGCCCTTGCGGCGCGCGGCCGGCCCGAGCTCCTGTCCGACGACTACTTCGTGGACCTGGCGCTCTGGTTCAACCTCGCGTGGATCGATCCCGACGACATCGCCGGCGACGAGCGGCTGCGCGACCTTCGGGACCGCGCGCGGCGGTTCACCCGCGAGGATGTGCACTACGTCATCGGGCGCCAGCGGTTCATGGCCTCAGGGGCGCCGCACCTCTACCGGAGTCTCGAGCGCGACGGCCGGATCGAGATCCTCACGGTGCCCTACTACCACCCGATCCTCCCGCTCATCATCGACAACGCGTCGGCGCGGCGGAGCGACCCGAACGGGCTGCTGCCGGACCCGCCGTTCTCGTACCCGGACGACGCGCTCTACCAGCTCGAGGAGGCCGTCGTCTCGCACGTGCGGGGCTTCGGCGTGAAACCGCGCGGCGTGTGGCCATCGGAGGGCGCGATCTCGCCCGAGGCTGCCGACGCGATCAAGAAGGCCCGGATCGACTGGTTCGCCTCGGACGAGGGCGTGCTCGGGCGGTCCGCGAACATCACCTTCCAGCGCGACGACATCGGCGCGCTGGTCCATCCCGAGCAGCTGTACCAGCCGTTCCGCCTCGCGAACGGCGTCACCGCGCTGTTCCGCGACCGCGAGATCTCGGACCGGATCGGCTTCGCGTACGGATCGATGAGCCCGCACGACGCGGTCGGCGATCTCATCTGGAAGCTCGAGGCCGCGCGCGACCGGCTGCCCGACGACGGGGGGCCGTACATCGCCTCGATCATCCTGGACGGCGAGAACGCCTGGGAGGCGTACCCGAACAACGGCAACGACTTCCTGCGGACCCTCTACGGCACGCTCGAAGCCGACGAGCGGTTCGAGACGGTGCGCGTGTCCGACTTCCTGGACGCGCATCCCGCCAAGGTCAAGCTGCCGGCGCTGCACACCGGATCGTGGATCGACGGCGATCTCAGGGTGTGGTCGGGCGAACCGGCGCATCAGCGGGCGTGGCACATGCTCGAGCGCACCCGCCGGTTCGCGCAGGAGCAGTGGGGCTCGTTGCGCGAGATGCCCCCGAGCGTGCGTCAGCCACTGATGGTCGCCGAGGGCAGCGACTGGTTCTGGTGGTACTCGAGCCGCAACTCCAGTCCCGAGGATCGCGTGTTCGACGAGCTCTTCCGCGCGAACTGCGAAGTGATCTGGTGGTACGCCGGTGCGGAGCCGCCCGATGAGCTCAAGCAGCCGCTCCTCGATCCGTCGCGGCTCGACGGCTCTGCCCGCGAGGGCGGCGCGATGCTTCCCGGCAAGCGTGAGGGATATGGATAAGGGCGCAGGCGACGTCGGTCGGGTGGGCTGCCCGAGCGCTGTGCGCCCGGCCGACGACGTCGAGCTGCGCGGCCTCCGTGCCGAGCGCTTCTTCCGGGGCAAGGAGGTGCTCGACATCGGGACCGGGGACGGCCGGCTCGTCTGGCTCATCGCGCCGATGGCGCGATCGGTGGTGGGTCTCGATCCCGATCCGGAAGGGATCCGCGCGGCGACGGCGGACGCCAAGCGGCGTGGGGTGCGCAACGCGCGGTTCAAGGGGTCGATCGCCCAGGACCTCGGTGTCGGAGACGAACGGTTCGACACGGCGGTCTTCTCCTGGTCGCTCTGATGCATCAGCCGACAGGGCATGGTCGATGCCCTCCACGAAGCGCATCGGGCCGTCCGGCCGGGCGGCACGGTCATCGATCTCCGGCCTGACTCGGACCATCAGCCGCGCGTCCTTCGCGGCCGTCGCACCGTCGGCGGACTCTACGAACAGCCCAGGGCCGTCGCGGACAGTCACTTCAGCGACCGCGCCGTGGCCCGCGTGGTCCGCGAGGGCCTGCTGAAGCCGATCCGGTCGGGTCACTTCTGGTATTCGTTGCCGCGGATGGACCTGCCGACGCTTGACGAGTGGCTGGCGGAGTCCCGGCGCCTCGCTGGCTACACGCGCGGCACGCACGCGCTGCTCGCCCGCGATCCGGATCGCCCGATCACGGTCCGACGCGCGCTCACGTATGGGATCTACCGGCGGATGTAACGCAACGACGCTGAGCAGCGGCGACCGCATTGTCGGTACCGAAGACCGGAAGGTCCTGCGCGCCCAGCGAATTTAGGCCCTGATGCTTGTTGTTGGTAAGCATCTAGCTGCGCAGTGCTGGCGCACCGACTCACTGTCAGCAGTCGAACACCGACCAGCAGATGTCGTTCCGCAACCGCTGGTCGTCGAGTACGAGCCCGCGCATCGCCTCCGGGAGCTGGTCGCGCTGCCACCGGCACTCGAGTCGCCCGGTGCTTTCGCGCTCTGCTTCCGGGGCAGCAGCACGTGCAGCCTTGATCGCATAGGCGGCCGCACCGAGGTCGTGCGCCGCGACGTGTGCGACGGCCGCGGCCTGGCCGGCAGCGTACGCGGCGTGCCGTGCTGCCCCACGCAGGTCTCTCGCCGCGGCGTTTGCATGGCCGGCCGCATTGCGAGCGTGGGTCATCGTGATCTCGCCGCGGACCCACGCGCGGACCTGCTCGATCGCCTGGCGCGGTCGCGGGTCCTCAGGCTGAGCCGACTCGAAGAGGTCGAGGACGTGCTCCGCGCACGATGCCGCCCAAAGGGCGAGGAGCCGGTGATCCGGATCGGTGAGCGTCCCACCGCGGCGGATCGTTACGAAACGACGGTCGCGGTCCTTCGGGAGGATCACACCCAGCACTCCTTCCGCTCGCATCAGCCCAACGTCCAGCACGACGCCCCGCGCGACAACCGCTGAGAAGAGAGTTTCCTAGAACTCTCGCATGTGGCTGACCAACGCAACAAGCAGCAGGCCCCTAGCGTGCCCCGAGCGACGCCGCGGCCTCCCACGACGCTTCCATCGCATCGAGCATCCGCGGCCAGACGTAGCGCTTCGCGGTCGCCCGGCCGTCGGATCGGATGCGCGTCGCCAGCTCCGGCCGGGAGCCGAGCGCGGCGAGGTGGGTCATGAGCTCGCGCGGATCGTCGGACTGCACGACCACCGAGTTGCCGTACGGGATCGCATAGTCCTCGCCGGTCCGGCCGACGAACGCGACGCCGCCGGCGCCCATGACCTCGAGGCCGACGAGGCCGAATGGCTCCTTCTCCGAATTCGCGAGCACGCCGTCGGCGCCGGCGTACAGCGCGCGGAGGGCCGGCTCGCTGACGAAGAAGTCGAGGAACGCGATATCAGCCTCGACGCCGCGCAGCGCGGCGGCGAGCTCCTTTGGCGTCGCATTGGCTCCGAGGGCGACGCGTTGCACGGTGAGGCCGCGCTGGCGGATGCGCGCGCCGACGACGTCGGCGTAGTCGCTGCGGCTGCCGCGCATCATGAACCGCGGGCGGGTGCCGATGTCGCGCAGGTGCGCGATCGCGTCGATGGCCCAGAGCCACCGCTTGTCGGCGTCGAACCGCGCGACCTTGACCAGGCTCGGCCGCCCGGCGAGGCTCGCGCGCATCGCGCGGACGTTCGAGGGTGGCACGGGCTCCGCGAAGCGCTCCGCGATCCCGTTCGGCAGGATCGCGGGCTCGACGCCGGATCTGACCATCTCGGCGCGCATGAATCGCGAGATGGTCGTGATCGTCACGGCCCGTGCGAGCAACGGAAAGGTGATCGATCCGAAGCCGTAGGTGTTGTTCGCGTTCCAGAAGGGCGTCACCGCCTGTCGCAGGCCGGCGCGCTGCGCAAGCACGGAGGTGTTGATGGCCGCGTTCGCGGTCTGCCAGTCCTCGAACAGGATCACTGCGCGCTTTCCCTGCCGCGCCGCAGGAACGATGACCTCCTCGAGCAAGTGCGGCGGGACCGTCCGCCCGAAGTCGCGCCACTTGCCGTCCTCGCCGTCGTACACGTCCTTCGGGTGATGGCGCGAGATCCACTGCCCCCACCGCTCCAGGGTCAGCCTGCCATCGAACCGCTTCTCGACCGCCGGGAGTGTCGGGTCGCCGACGAAGAGATGGCGGACGCGGTAGTCCCGCGTGATCAACGCCTCGGCGAGGTCGTTCATCCGCGTCGCGAGGCCGCCGACGAAGGAGTAGCGGTCCGGACCCTCGAACGCGACGAGCACGACCTCGCTGATCTGCGCGACCCGGCTTGCCACGCGGGCATCGTAGAAGGCCGCGATACTTGGTCGCGGTGCGACCACTCGATCTCATCCGCGAGGATCCCGAGCGCGTTCGCGCGACGCTGACCGCGCGCGGCTTCGACGCGCCACTGGACCGGATCATCGAGCTCGACGCGACCGCGCGGAAGCTCCGGGCCGAGGTCGAGGCGCTTCGGGCGGAGCGCAACAAAGCGAGCAAGGGCGGCCCTCCGACCGACGAGGTCAAGGCGCGGATGCGCGAGGTCGGCGAGCGGATCGCCGGGATCGAGAAGGACCTCGCGGCCGCGGAAACGCAGCTGGGCGCCGACGTTCTCTGGATCCCGAATGTCGTCGACTCGGATGTGCCCATCGGGAAGGGTGAGGCCGACAACCCGGTCATTCGCGAGGATGAGCCCAAGCCGCTCCCGTTCCCGGGCCTGCCGCACTGGGAGATCGGCGAGCGGCTCGGCATCCTCGACATCCCGCGTGGCACGAAGCTCTCCGGGTCGCGCTTCTATCTGCTCCGCGGTGCGGGGGCGGCGCTGCAGCGCGCGCTCATCACCTGGATGCTCGACGTGCACGTCAGGGACGGCTTCACGGAGATCTATCCGCCGCCGGTGACGCGGCGCGAGACGCTCGTCGCGAGCGCGCATCTGCCGCACTTCGACGAGAACCTCTATCGGGATGAGGACGACGACATCTGGATGATCCCGACCGCGGAACCGCAGCTCGTGTCGCTGCATCGCGACGAGACGATCCCGTTCGAGAAGCTACCCCTGCGCTACGTCGCGTACACCCCGTGCTTCCGCCGCGAGCACATGAGCGCCGGCCGCGATGTCCGCGGGATCAAGCGCGTCCACTGGTTCGACAAGGTCGAGATGGTCGTGCTCACGGCGCCCGAAGCATCGCGGCAGATGCTCGACGAGCTCACCGCTCGCGCGACGATGCTCCTCGAACGCCTCGAGCTCCCGGTGCAGGTGACCGAACGCTGCACCGGCGATCTCGGCTTCGTCGCGAAGAAGGGCTACGACGTGCAGACGTGGGGCCCGGTGATGGGGGAGTGGCTCGAGGTCTCGTCGTGCAGCGATGGCGGCTCGCTCCAAGCCGAGCGCGCGAACATCCGCTTCAAGCGCGACCCGAAGGGCAACGTCGAGCGGCCGCACATCCTGAACGCGTCTGGGGTGGCGCTTCCGCGGTTGATGATCGCGATCCTGGAGAACTACCAGCAGGCCGACGGATCGCTCGCGATCCCGACGGTCCTTCGTCCGTACCTCCACGGACGCGAACGGATCGCACCCGGAGAGTTCTCGAGCTAGGACCTAGGCCGACGCCGGGCGGGCCTGATCCGCGCCGACCATCGCGGCCCGCGTCTCCGCGACCAGATGCCGCGGCCCGAGCCGCTCGAATGTCTCCAGCGCCGCCGCGAGCTCGACCGCCCCGCCCGCCACATCGCCGCGCGCGAGGAGCAGGCGTCCGCCGGCGAGCCGCATCGTCGCGACCGCGATCGGGAGGTTCAGGCGGTACGCCGCCTCGAGCGACGCGGCCCGCGCCGCATCCGCGGCCACCAGATCGTCTGCCGCGAGCGCGGCCTCGACGAGGGCGGGGCCGATCTCAGCGGAGCACCGCCGGCACCGGTGGGCGCGCTGGGCCGCGGTCGCGGCGCTCGCGTGCAGTCGCGCTTCCTCGATCGCGCCGCGGGCCACCGCCACGCGCGCGAGCTCGGCCGAGATGAGCGCCGCGAGGTGGATCTCGTCGCCCGACCGGGGCGCGACGACGCGCGCCTCTTCGAGCGTGGTCGCGGCGAGCGAAAGGTCCGGCTGGCGAAGAGCGAGCCGCCCGAGCGCGAGCAGCGTCCGAGCCGCGTCCGCCTCCGCCGGTGCATCGGGCACGTTCGGGTCCGCGAGCGCCAGCGCCCGCTGCAACGCGCGATGCGATTCATCCTCGCGGCCCATGAGCTCCTGGGCCTTCGCGAGCGCGCGCAACGCGCGGGCCTGGCCACCGATGTCGCCGACCCGGGCTGACGTCGCCAGCAGCTCGAGCGCCAGCGGCTCAGCCTCGTTCGCCTCGCCCCGGTCGAGCGCGGCGACGGCCTGCGCCGCGAGGGTGCGGGAGAGCGCCGAGAGATCGCCGAGCCGCGTCGCGAGCTCCGAGCAGCGCACCAGCGAGCGCCGGGCCTCCTCGGGCAGGCCGCAATCGGTCGCGCACGCGACGACGGCGGCCTCGGCCTCGAGCTCGCGCACGCCATCGCCCGCGCCCTGCGCCTCGCGAACGGCGATCCGCGCGATCGTCAGGGCCTCGGAGGGACGGTCGTCCGCGCGCGCGAGGGCGGCCTTCGCCAGCGTCAGCTCCGCGCGCTCGCTGCCGAACGATGGCGTGAGCCGTTCGGCGTCGGCGAGATGCTCCGCCGCGCGCTCGATCATCCCCGCGCGAGCGGCGATCCGGCCGGCGCGCCGGCGGAGCGCGGCTCGAAGATCGCTCTCCGGCAGGCCGGTCGCGAGTGCTTCCTCGGCGGCGAGGAGCGCGTCCTCGCGAGCGCCGAGGCCGGCGGCAGCGTCCGACGCGGCGAGCAGCGCACGTGCGCGCTCCATCATCCCGTCGGGGAGCCGGAGCGCGAGCGATGCCGCGAGCCGGAAGTGATGCAGCGCGCTCTCGAGGTCGTTCAGCGCCGACCCGCGTTCGGCGGCGCGGAACGCGTAGTCGATCGCGCGCATGGTGTGGGTCGAGGCGGCGAAGTGCATCGCGAGGAGCGCGGGCTGCTGCACCGCGACCTCAGGCCGCCCCGACTCGATAGCAAGGCCGACGCGTCCGTGAAGCTCCTCGCGGTGCCGCGCGAGCATGGCGCCGTATACGACCTCACGCAGGCCGGTCTGGGTGAATCGGTGAAGGTTGCCCTCAGGCTCGACGATGGCCATCGCGATCAGCTCGTCCAACGCGCCGTCGACGTCGACCTCCGCGCCGTAGATGGACCGGATGATCGCGGAGTCGAACGTGCGGCCGGCGACCGACGCGGCATGAAGGACGCGCCGGGCGGGCGCCGCGATGCCGTCCACCCGGCGCAGCAGGAGCTGCGGCAGCGAGTCCGGGAGGGCGGGCCGCTCGCTGACGTCGACGAGGGGCCGCATGCCGTCGCGCGCGACGATGACGCCGGTGTTCGCGAGCAGGCGGACCGCCTCCTCCGCGTACGCCGGATTCCCCTCGGCGCGTTCCGCGATCTCGCGGTCGACGCCGCCGGTCGCCACCAGCGTGCGCACGAGCGCTTCCGTCGCGGCCGCATCGAGCGGTCGCAGGCGCAGGTGCAGGTGATCTCGGGTCGTCACCCACGGTGCGCTGAAATCCGGACGGTATGCGACCACGACGAGCGCGCGTGACGACGCGAGCCCAGACGCGAAATGCACGAGGGTCACAAGCGACGGCGGATCGATCCATTGGAGGTCGTCGATCGCGACGATGAGCCCCTGCGACGCGGCGACGCGGGCGAGGAGTGCCGCGAATCCGCGACCGAGGATCCGGCGCTTCGTCTCGCCGGCCATCGCGGGCATCTCCACACCGAAGCCGAGCGCGGCCAGGATCAGCGCCCGCGTGTCGGGCTCGATGTCGGGCTGCGTCTCGGTGATGAGGTGCAGGGCATGGTCGGCCGATGCCGAGCGGCTGATGCCGATGACCCGCCGGAGGAGATCGCCGACCGCGCCGTACGAGCGGTGCTGGTCGTACGGCGTGCAGCGGACTCGCCCGACTCGAGAGCCGCGTACGCGCGGATCGGCCAGCAGCTCGTCGATCAGCCGTGACTTTCCAAGGCCGGATTCGCTGACGATCGACACGAGACGTCCGCGGCCGGCCAGCGTGTCGTCGAGGGCACCGAGCAGTGCGGCCATCTCGTCCGCGCGGCCGACGAGCGCGGTACGCGGCTGCGGCGCCGTCTCCTCGGCAGCCGCGCCGACCAGCCGCCAGGCGACCACCGGGGCGGTCTTGCCGCGCGCGACGATCGGCGGATGCGGCTCGTAGCTGAACAGGCCGGGAGTCCGGCGATAGGTCGCGTCACCGACAAGCACCTCGCCCGGCTCCGCGGCCTGCTCGAGGCGTGCGGCGATGTTGACCGCATCCCCGAGCACGCCGAACTCGCTCTCCCGATCGCCGATGGTGCCGGTGACCGCGATGCCGGTGTTGACGCCGATCCGAAGCGCGAGCCGCCGCTCGGTGCGCTCGACGATGCGCTCGTTCGCGCGCTCGAGCGCGGCGAGGATCGCGAGCGCGGCGCGCTGAGCCTGCTCCGGGTGATCGATATTGTCGTCGCCGACCGCGCCGAACGCCGCGACGACCGCGTCGCCGATGTACTTCTCGATCAGTCCGTTGTTCGCGCGGATGTCGGCGGCGATGAGATCCCAGACGGTGCGCATGTTCTCGTGGAGCTCCTCGGGCCCGAGCCGCTCAGCGAGTGCGGTGAAGCCCGAGATGTCGGCGAACAGGACCGTGATCTGACGGGTCTCGCCCTGACGCTCATCGGAGTCCGCCGACAGGCGCGCGCCACACTGGCCGCAGAACGTGAAGTTGGCCGGCATCTCGGCGCCGCAGCGGGGGCAGCCCGAGGCGAGCTCGATGCCGCATTGGCCGCAGAAGCGCATGCCGACCGGATTGCCGTAGCCGCAGGAAGCGCACAGCACTGGCTCCGAGAGGGTAGTACCGCCGACCTAGCGAGCGGGTGTCTTAGCGGGCGCAGGGTCACGCGCGCAGCAGCAGCACCCCCGCGACGAGCGACAGGAGCGCCAGGATCCCGAGCCAAAGCGTGAGCCCGTACGCGAGCACGCTGAGCTCCGGTCCGACCCGCCTACCGTCGGGCGATGCGGCCGCGTCGGTCGCGAGCTGCTGAACGCGATCGCGAAGGACGCGCACCGAATCGCGCACCGCGACGACGTCAGTCGCGTTGTGGCCGATGGCCTCGCTCAGCGTCGAGACATCGGCCGACACGCCGCGAAGCTCGTCGGTGTTGCGGCGGAAGCTCTGTGAGATCCCGAGGAAGGGCTGGGCGCCGAAGAGACTGATGGCCATGCCATCCGCCAGCTGCGAGCTCGTCGTCGCCGCGTCATTGAGCAGCTGCGACGCGTGCGCCGACGATGTCTTTGCGTCATCGAGGCTCTTGCTGAACCCGTCGAATGCGGTGGACGTCTGATCGAGGGCCTGCGCGGCGGCCGCGAGCGAATCGCCCGCCGAATCGGCAGCGACCGACGCGCGCGTCAGGAGCGGTCCGAGCGCGCCCAGCGCGATCCCGACGAGGGCCAGCCCGAGCACCCCATTCGCGAACAGGGCCAGGCCCATCAGCCGGAACGGGCCGCGTTTCACTGGTCGGGACGCAGACACGCTGACAGCGAAATGCAACAACCAGGCCTGACGGCTCACGTGCTAGACTTATCGCACAACAGGTCACGGCACGACGATCGATCCAACAGGTTTCGAGGGACTTCTCCTTTCGGCCCGAGGCTGCGATTCGGGTCAGGACCAACAAATAAAGGAGAAGCCAAATGAGCTTCAGCGACATCACTCTCACCTGTAAGGACTGCGGGAACCCGTTCGTGTTCACCGCGGGGGAGCAGGAGTTCTACCAGCAGCGCGGCCTCATGAACCAGCCGGGCCGATGCAGCGACTGCCGTGCGGCGCGTAAGGCGTCGGGCGGCGGCGGCTCCAGCTACGGCGGGAGCTCGCGTGGCGGCGGCGGCGGATATGGCGGAGAGCGTGAGTTCTTCACCGCGACCTGCTCGTCCTGCGGCAAGGAAGCCCGCGTGCCATTCCAGCCGCGCGGCGACAAGCCCGTCTACTGCAGCAGCTGCTTCGAGACGCGTCGACCGGCTAGCCGGTACTAATCGCGAAAGCGATCGCCAAAGGGCCGGGCTCTTCTGTGAGCCCGGCCCTTAGCATTCACTCTTGATGCCGATCGAGACTGTCATCCGACTGAGCGGTGGTCCGCTCTCGAACAAGATCGTGAATGCCGGTCCGGTCAAGCTCGGCTCCCTCATCCGGCTGACGCGTCAGTCGGGAGCGCCGGTCTTCTATCGCATCACGAAGGTGGATGAGGTCCCCAACCGGACGTCGTTCACCGCGAGCGCGAAGTTCGAGCCGAAGGGCGACATCCGAGCGGGCTAAGCCCGCTTTTTTCTCGCAGGGGCTGCGCCCCTGCCACCCCCGGACGGTTTCTTCTTCGTCTTCTCAGGCAGCGTCGTCGCGTAAGCGTGCGCCTGCGCGATCCACTTCGCCAGCGCGGCGGGCTTCGCCACATCTGTCGCGGGCACCACGACGTACTCCTTCATCGGCCGGCCCGGCATCGGCTCGAACCGCTTCGCTCCGGACCCGAGCGCGCGGGCGCGGGCATCCTCCGCCAGGCGCGCGACGATCTTGTCTTGGAACGTGCCGGCGAACATGTTGCCGTTGAGGAAGAGCGCGGGGTAGCCGAACATCGGCTTGCGCAGGACGTTCGGGTCCTTCGGCGCGGCCTTGTCGAAGGTGGCGGCCAGCTCGGGCGGCGTCTTCTTCCACTGCATCGGTGCGATTATCGCCTCACGCGGCCGACGCGGATCGGCGCGCCAGGAGGTCGCGATGACCACCATCGCTCAGCTCGAGGCACAGGTCGAGGCACTGACCGACGCGAACGAGTGGCGGGCAGCCGAGGCCAAGCCGACCAACGTCAACGATGCGTACCGGCAGAGCTTCTCGCGCCTTGACCGCATCGCGATCTGGACGACCGACCACGTGGGGACCATGGGCTTCTTCATCGTCATCGCCGTGTGGACGATCGCGTGGCTCGGCTGGAACACCCTCGCTCCCGCGGGCATCCGGTTCGATCCGGCGCCGGCGTTCGTGCTGTGGCTGTTCATCAGCAACCTGATCCAGATCCACCTGATGCCGTTGATCATGGTCGGCCAGAACCTCCAGGGCCGTCACTCCGAGCTCCGGCCGAGGCCGACTTCCAGATCAACCAGAAGGCCGAGCGCGAGATCGAGACCGTGCTCGAGCATCTCTCGAGCCAGAGCGACCTCATGCTCGAGATCCTTCGGCACATCGAGCGGCTCGAGCAGGGACGCGCCGCTGGCGGGGCGACCTAGTTCTGGTCCTTCGGTCCCGCGCCGAAGTGCGTCGCCGGGATCGAGCCCATCCGGCCGGCCTGATAGTCGGCGACCGCCTGGAGGATCTCTTCGCGCGTGTTCATGACGAACGGCCCGTACTGCACGACCGGCTCGCCGATCGGCCGGCCACCCAGCAGCAGCACGTCGAAGGTGCCGCTGCGGCTGTCCTGCCGCGAGCTTCCCTCGATGCGGAGCGCATCGCCGGACCCGAGTACCGCGAGCTGGCCGGATTCGAGCGGGACGCGCTCCGTCCCGACGGAGCCGAAGCCGCCGAGCGCGTACACGAGCGCGTTGAAGTCCGGGCGCCACGGGAGCTCGAGGCTCGAGCCCGGCGCCAGCGTCACGTGCGCGTACGTGATCGGCGTCTGCGTCACTCCTGGGCCCGCGTGACCGGCGAGCTCCCCGGCGATGACCCGAACGAGCGCGCCGCCGTCGCGCGAGCGCACCAGCGTCACGGACTTGGCTGCGATGTCCTGATATCGCGGAGGCGACCACTTCTGCGCGGCCGGAAGATTCACCCAGAGCTGTACGCCGTGGAACAGCCCGCCGGAGCGGACGAGCTTCTCGGGCGGCATCTCGGAGTGCACGATGCCCGCGCCCGCGGTCATCCACTGGGTGTCGCCGTTCGCGATGACCCCGCCGCCCCCGGTGGAGTCGCGGTGCACGAACTCGCCGTCGATCATGTACGTGACCGTCTCGAAGCCGCGGTGCGGATGGTCGGGCGCACCCTTCGCTTCGCCGACGCCGTACTGCACCTCGCCCATCTGGTCGAGCAAGATGAATGGATCCGCGACGGTGCGGTCCAGGCCCGGGAACGGCCGGCGGACCGGGAACCCTTCGCCCTCATAGGTCTGGATCGCGCGGACCACGCGCTCGACGCGGCGGAATCGCGCACCGGGTGCGGCTTCGACGGCGGGGAGGGTGAGCGGATCTTGGACGGTGACGGCGGGCACGGTGGTCTCCTCAGGTAGTTGTATCTGCAACTATCTTATCATGGCCCGCGATGGCCCAATCCAAGAAGACGCCCGCCAAGCCGGCGAAGGCGACGTCCGCGGCAGCGGGTGTCGATCGCGCCTATTTCGCGCAGCAGCCGCCCGAGAAGCGCGCGCTGCTCGAGAAGCTGCGCGCGCTGGTCATGAAGGGCGTGCCCGGTGCCACAGTCTCGATCAAATGGGGCGTGCCCTTCTATGCGGCGAAGAACGGGAAGAGCATCTGCGCTCTCGCTGCGTTCAAGGACCACGTGGCGATCAACTTCTTCGCTCCGCCGACCGCGCTCGTGGATCCCGGCAAGAAGCTCGAGGGCAGCGGCAAGGGCAATCGCATGCTGAAGGTGAGCACGGCGGCGGACATCGATCCGCCGAGCATCCAGCGCTGGTTGAAGGCGGCGGTCGCAGCCGCGCGATGAGCCAGGTGGCGGCGGGGATCGGGAGCCCGAAGCTCGATCCGCAGGTCCGGTCATTGCTCGAGGCGATGCCGCCGCATCCGCCGTGGTCTTCGCTGGCGCCGGCAGTCGCCCGCGCGTACCCGACGCCGATCAACGCGGCGCCCGAGGCCGTGTTCTCGGTGACGCAGCGCTCCATCGAGGGGCCCGGCGGCTGGCTCGCGCTCCGGATCTACCGGCCCAGCGGGGCCGGCCCGCATCCCGCGCTCATCTACCTGCACGGCGGAGGGTTCGTGTTCGGCGGGCTTGAGACGACCGACCGATTCGCACGCGCGATCACGAACCTTGTGCCCTGCGTCGCGATCTCCGTGGACTACCGGCTGTCGCCGGAGACGAAGTTCCCGGGTGCGCTCGAGGATGCCTTCGCCGCCCTGCGATGGGTCGCCGGCGCCGCTACGGAGCTCGGGATCGATCCCGATCGCATCGCCGTCGGCGGTTTCAGCGCCGGCGCGAATCTCGCGGCGGCGCTCGCGATGCTGTCGCGTGACCGAGGCGGGCCTCCTGTGACCTTCCAGCTCCTCGTCCAGGGGATGTTCGACGCACGCTGCCTGGCCACGACCCATCGCGAGTTCGATGGGATCGTCATGACGGCCGACGACATGCGGTGGTTCTGGGCGCAATACCTCGGCGTTCCGGCGGACGCCGATCATCCGCACGCTGCGCCGCTCCGCGCGGCGGATCTCAAGGGACTCGCGCCTGCGCTCGTCGTGACCGGTGAGTGTGACCTGCTGCGTGATGAGGGCGAGGACTACGGGAGGCGGCTGACCGATGCCGGCGTCCACGCGACCATCCGGCGGTACGACGCGATGCCGCACGGGTTCCTTTCGATGCTGACGATCGAAACATCGAAGCGGGCGATGGCCGAGATCGCCACGACCCTGAGGCAGCGCTTCGGCGTCGACCGCACGTAGCAGGCGGCTACGGCCGCCGGAGCCGGTCGATCTGGCGGCGATCCCGCTTCGTCGGGCGTCCTGCGCCCGGTTCGCGGACGAACACCCGGGGCTCCCGCCTGACGACGGGCGCGGGCGGGCTGTGGTCGATGAAGCAGGTCGCCGCCACCGCCGCCCCGACGCGCTTGTCGCGCAGCGCGACCACCTCGAGGATGCGCTGCCGCTCGACGAAGGCCTCGACCCGGTCGCCGATCTTCACGGTCGTCGATGCCTTCGCGGCCGAACGGTTCACCCGAACGTGGCCGCCGCGGCACGCGGCCGTCGCGGCCGAACGGGTCTTGTAGAGCCGAACCACCCAGAGCCAGATGTCGACCCGGATCGTGTCGATGTGGCAATCGTGCCACCATGGATCGCCGGCCGCGAATACCGCGAGTTCAGCACTGGAGGATGCGGATGCTCGGCGATCATCCCGTGTTCCCGATCGTCCTGTCGACCGATATGGCCGCGAGCCGCGCGTTCTATCACGACACGCTCGGGCTCGAAATCCTGCGCGAAGACGACGAGCGGATCATGTTCAAGTGTGGTGGCGGATCGGTGCTCGTGGTGAGCCGCAGCACGACCGGGACCCGTGACACCCAGACCCAGCTCGCGTGGCGGGTGCCGGACCTCCGCGCCGAGCTCGCCGAGCTTCGCGCGCGCGGCCTGCCCATCCAGGAGTACGACGCGCCCGATCCGAAGACCGTCGACGGGATCGCCGATATGGGCTTTGCGTGGTCCGCCTGGATCGTTGACCCGAGCCACAATGTTCTCGGGATCATCGAGCCGAAGCGATGACCAAACCGCCGGCGACGATCCATGAGTACCTGGCGAGCGTCGCGCCCGAGTTCCGTCCGCTGCTCCGCACCGTGCGCAAGACGATCCGAGCCGCGGCGCCGAAGGCCACCGAGAGCATCAGCTACGGCATCCCGACGTACAAGCAGGACGGCCAGCGGGTGATCTACTTCAGCGCGGCCGCGAAGCACTGCGCCATCCACATGGTCCGCAAGGTCCATCTCGATGAGGCTGTCCGGCTGGGCTTCGGCATCGGTCGCGGCTCGATCCGCTTCACGCCCGAACACCCGGTGCCCGCGCGACTCATCACCCGGATCGTGAAGGCCCGGCTGGCCGAGATCCGGTCGATGGCCAAGGCCTGAAGAGTCGGGGCCCCGTCGCGCGCGATCAGCGGATCAGGCGCGCGACCAGCTCGAGCACGTACTCGAGATCGAACGGCTTGGTCACCGTTTCGACCACCCCTGGAATATCGGCGCCGACCTCCTGACCGGTCCGAGCGCTCATCAGGATCACGGGGCTGGTGCCGCCGTCTTCCGCATACGAACGGCAGAAGCCCCCGCCATCGACTTCCGGCATCCGCATATCGACGATGATGAGGTCCGCGGCACGTCGCGCGAGCACCTCGAGGCCTTCCCGTCCATCCCGTGCGAACTGCACGTCGTAGCCCTCAGCGTTCAGCGCCAGGCCCAGTGCCTCGCGCACCCCTTCGTCGTCGTCGATGACCATCACCCGGCCCGATGCGCTCAAATCGGGAGGGACACGGTGAAGCGCGAGCCACCGGTTGGGGGGAAGTCGACGGAGATCGAGCCTCCGTGCCGATCGACGATCTCTTTCGTGATGAACAGTCCGAGTCCCATCCCTGACCGGTCCGGATTCGCCTGGAAGAACCGCTCGAACACGTGATCCCGGAGTCCTTCGGGGACGCCCGGACCCCGGTCCGAGACGATCAGGCAAAGCTCCGACGGGCGCTCCTCGAGCACGACTGAGACCGGCTCGCCTTGCGGACTGAATTTCGTCGCGTTCCCCACCAGGTTGGTGAGGACCTGTTCGAAGCGCAGCGGGTCGATCTCCGCGATGAGCGACATCGGCGTAGTGACCGCGATTACCTGCTCTGAGGGTGCCTGAAGCCGGCTCACGGCCGAGCGAACGAGCTCGGCAACGTCCGTTCGCTCTTTGAACAGTGCGAACCGCTGGCCCTGGATCTGAACGGTCTCGAGCAGACGGGTCACGAGCCGCGCCAGCTTCTCGATCTGCTCATCGACGAGCTGCAGGGACCGCGCCTGCGTCGCATCGAGGTCGGTCCGTAGCCGGAAGGACCGTTTGAGGAGCTGAGCGGAGGCCTTCGCCGACGTCAGCGGCGTCTTCAGCTCGTGGGCCGCGATAGAGAGGAACGAATCTCGCGCGGCCACGTCGGCGCGTGCGCTGGCTTCCTTCGCGGCCAGCTCCGCGCGCTCCTGCTCGTGACGGAGGCGTTCGGTGAGGTCGCGCGTCACCTTGATGTAGCCGAGGAGCTTCCGATCTTCGTAGAGCGGGGTGATGACCACGTTCGCCCAGAACGTGCTTCCGTCCTTACGGATGCGCCAGTTCTCCTCCTCGAACTGGCCGTGTTCGACGGCGTACCGAAGCTCGCCGTCGAGCTTCTCCATCGAGGTCCCCGCCGGATAGAAGCGGCCGAAGTGCTGGCCAATGATCTCCCCGGCCTTGTACCCCTTGATCCGCTCCGCGCCCGGGTTCCACGTCATCACGCGCCCATCGGGATCGAGCAGGAAGATCGCATATTCGCGGACGCTCTCGATGAGGCGACGGAACAGTGCGTCGTTCTGGCCTTCGGTCCCGGTTCGCTCTGAGTCCGGCACGGCGTCGCCTCCATTCTGGACGATCCAGCGCCCTGAATCGAGCCTAGCGCGCAAGCGGTCAGGCGCACCAAGCCGCAACGGTCCCCAGGAGAGCGCCCAGAACACCGCCACTTCGACATTCCCGTTCCGCGGGTCCGGGTCTCCGTAGATCTCCCACGAGACACCGGTCACCTCGCGGCCGTGCGCGGCGCACCATGCTCGCACCGCCGCATGCGCAGCGCCGATGTCGGCGGTGGTCCCGACGCGGGTCGTCGCGGCCTCGACCGCCGGCAGCATGGATGGGACGACGCGGCCGGCGGCGTTGAACGATCCGGTGACCTGGACGCCGACCTCGACGGCGACCTCGACACCAGGCACCGTGTGCCGATAGAGCATCACGTTGTGCCCGTCCGTGCGAAGGCCGGGCGTCGCACGAAGGAACGTCCATACCTCGTCGAGCAGGACCGGCCATAAGGTCCGGAACTCGGCCCACGTCGTGTTCGCCTTCACCACGGCGATGTGGCACTCGGTCGTCCGCACGATCGATACGGACATCAGGACGACGACCGAGGCCGAGAGCTCCTCACCCCGAGCACTGTGACCACGACGAGCGGGAGCAGGACCAGCGGCACGAAGAGTGGTGCGGCACCGAAGCTGACAAGCACCGTCCCCTCGGCGATCAGTCCGGCGATGATCCACGCCGTGCCCGGCGTCTGCCCTCGTAGCCGGCGGATCAGGCCGATCGCGGTCATAGACGGAGCGAGCGACCACACGATGATGGCGAGCAGCGGCATCGGCCAGACGGGCTGCATCTGCACCAAGCTCTGCGACTGACACTCTTCCACGCCTGGGGCCGCGATCACGCCGGGTGCTGGCGCGGTCGCCGTCACTGTGCAACTCGTACCGAGCGGCGCGAAGAGGAAGATGAGACCCACGGCGATCCCGAGCGCAGCAACAAGGACGGCGCCAACGATCGCAGGCTGCTTCAATAGGATTTGAAGGTAGATGACTACTGCGAGGCGGCGCTCAGGGGCGCCATCAATTCGTTTTGATGCCACGCTGCGCACGATCGACGAATGGACACTCTTGCGCCTGCCTCGGAAGGCGAGCGGGGATCTGCCGTCGCGCGGTCAGGTGGCAGTACACGGAACGATCAATGGCCACCCCTTCCAGACGGTGTTGGAACCAGACGGCTCGTTTGGTCATTGGATGAAGATCGATCGGAAGCTCCGACAAGCCGCTGCTCTGAACGCGAGTGGCACCGCGACGGTCGAGATCGAGTCAGCCACGGATTGGCCGGAGCCCGCGGTGCCTCAGGATCTCAAGGCGGCTCTGGCAGCTGCCCCTCAGAAGATCCAAGACCTATGGCCAGCAATCACGCCAATGGCGCGCTGGGAATGGGTGCGTTGGGTCAACGCAACCCCAAATCCCGATACGCGTAAACGACGTGTCGAAGTGAGTATTTCGAAAATGAAGAGCGGGAAGCGGCGGCCCTGCTGTTTCAACCTTGCGGCATGCACCGATCCGAACTTATCGAAGAACGGCAGGCTCATCGAGCCAGCCTGACCTTGTCGTTAGGCGTCGTCGGTACCAGCCGGCACCGTCGTTGGCATCACGAGTGGCATCACGCCCTGATTGCGCTGCGGCCTGTCCGTCCGCCTGGCGGGGAGCTCTACCGAATGCCGAGCCTCAGCGGCTACCCGGGCGCCAACGGCCGCATCGCGTCCGGCGGCAACGCGAAGCCGATCCTGCTGCCGGTGCCGACCTCGCTCTCGGCCCACACACGACCTCCATGGGCCTCCACGATCAGCCGGGCGATATAGAGTCCGAGACCAAAGCCACCAGGACCAACCGCCGCTTCCCCGACGCGAGAGAACCGCTGGAACAGCCGTGGCAGCTCGTCGACCGGGATGCCCGCGCCGTGGTCGATCACACCAACCACGGCCTCGCCGGCTACCTGTCGCACCTCAAGTTCCACAGGGGCGTCCGCCGGCGAGTACTTGAGGGCGTTTTGGAGGAGGTTCATCAACACACGCTCGATCCGCGCCTCGTCGGCGGAGACGAGCGGTCCAGGCGTTGAGGCGAGGACCCGGATGCGCTGGCGATCTTCCACCGACGTTAGTTGCGCGACGACCTCGGCGGCGAGTCGCGAGAGGTCGATCGGCGTCAGGCGAAGCAGCAATACGCCTGACTCCAGTTGGCTCGACTCGATGAGGTCTTGGATCATCGCTTCCATGCGCCGAGTGTTCGCTACGATCGCCTCAAGGCTTCGAACATCTGCGCTAACGCCCTTCCCCTTCCGTTGTGACCGGACCTGGAGCGCTTGCGCTTGCCCCTGCACCGCAGTCAACGGAGTCCGCAGATCGTGCGCGATGAGCGCGACGTACTCGTGCTTCGCCTCCTCTGCCCGCGCCTCGAGGCTGCGGTCGCGGATCTCCAGGACCGCGCCGAGGCGCTGCCCACCAATTTCCAACAGGCCGATGTCGCATTGCACCTCGAGGAACGTTCCATCCTTGCGAACGAACACGTCTCGGTGGCCACGCAGCGGCGTGCGATTGGTGAGCGCGGCTTCGATGGCGCACTCCTCGACGGGGAAGGGGCGACCATCTCGATGGTGGTGATGGACAGCTTGGTGGATCGGGGCGTCCGCGAGCTCCGCCAACGTGTACCCGAACATCGCCTCCGCGGCCGGATTGATGAAGATCGGATGACCGCGGCCGTCGGTTAGGAAGAGGGCCGAGGTCACGGTGTCCGTGATGGATCGCAGGAGCTGGTACTCGTCCTGGAGTCCTTGCTCCTTCTTGTCGCGGCCCTCCAGCAGCACCCGCAGCGCCGAAGCCAGCGAGGTCTGTGCGTCGGCCTGCGCGCTCGCCTCCAAACCAGCGGTTAGCAGCCGGCGGTTCGCCTCTTGCAGATCATCCGGCGTGGCCTGATCGCGCGGCAGCGGCGCACCCCCTGCGGGCGCCGGGGCGTCCCGCTTACCTCCCGCCATCGTCGGCTCCTCGATGGATCGCCCAGCCGGCGGTCTCACCGTCGCGGGCTCGGAACGGGCGAGGGAGATGTTGCGCGCTCACGCGCCTTTGCCGCTCGGTCGTGTCGACGGGCGATCAACGGGGTCGTTTCGCCGCCGAGCGACGCCGGTGATGATGTCCGTGTAACCGGTCAGCGCCTTCCCGAGGACCAGACCGTGCTTACCGACCTCGTACGCCCGCAGTTCGTTGCTGTGGTTGCTGCCCCGCATCTTGACCACGGTCATCACTTTCGTGAGGTGTGCATCGAGCTCGACGTACCGCTGCAGGATGATGTTGTCGCTCAGGAAGGACACGAGGTTCGGGCTGAGGTTCAGGTCGGTGAACGAATTTGGCACTTCGGCTGTCATGAGCACGGTCACCCCGGAGCCGGTGAGCGCGCCGACCAAGCGGTAGAGCGACTCTCGGAAGTCGTCGCGAAAGGTGGGCGCCAGCGCCAGCTCGAAGCCCGCCAATGAGTCGATGACCAGGCGCTGCGCGTGCACTCGGGCGACCGCGCTCTGGATCTCCAGTAGCGCCTCGTCCACCGAGAGGTCGAGGGGGCGAAGGTAAAGCACCTCGAGTTGGCCCGTAGCGACCTTCGCCGCCAGGTCCGGGCCGAGCGCTTTGGCGCGCGCAAGGTATTCCTTGGGATGCTCTTCGAACACCGCGATGACCGCGGGCTCGTCGTTGCTCAGGCCGGCGGCCACGAACTGCATCGCCAGCGCGGTCTTGCCGGACCCGGCGGGGCCGACCACCAGGACCGAGCCAGATGACGGGATGCCCCCACCGAGCATCTTGTCAAGCTCGGGCACCCCCATCGACAGGCGCCGCTTGCGCGGCGCGACACCGCCGCCGGCGCGCTTGAGGATGCGTGGGAAGACTTGGATCCCTTCGTTGGTGACGCGCATCGTATGCAGCCCCGGCAGTGGCGCCTGGCCGCGCATCTTCACCGCTTGGAGTTTGCGGACGATGGAGTTGCGGTCGATGCTCTGGTAGAGCCAGATGATGCCGTCAGACACCGTGAACACCGGGTCGTTGATCGGTTCGTCGGCTACGTACTCGCCCACCAGGAACGTCGTGGCTTGCCAGGTCGCGAGGTGCAGCGCAAGCCGATGGAGAAAGCTCGCGATGTCGTGCTCGCCCGAGGCCGCTCGCATCACCGAGCGGAAGGAATCCACTACGACAATGCCTGGACTGGTCCGCTCGACCTCGCTGACGATGGCATCCAGCACCTCGTCGAGGTTCTGCGCCATTGCGATCTCACTGAGGTTCACGAACCGGACGATGCGATCGACCTTGTCGGGGTCGAAGAACGTGAATTGCTGCTGGTATCGGAGCATCTTGAGCAGCGGCTCGCCCAGGACGGTGAAATGGAGGGCTGGGCGCTCCACCGTGGCGAGGCCGAACATGGTCTGCTGTGCCAAGGTGGTCTTGCCGGTCCCCGGGGCCCCGGCGATGAGGGTGAGGCCGTATTCGGGTAGTCCGCCGCCTAGCACTTCATCCAAGCCTGGCACCCCGGTGGTCAGGCGATTGATCGGAACCACTCGCCGCTTCGTCCTATCGTTCACGCGCGTTCCTCCCTGCGCTGGAAGCCTGGCGTTCCGAGGGCGCGTCCGGCCAACGCTGCTGGATGAGATTCCCGGTCAGGTCGTCACCGATGAACCTCGCGAGCAACCCGATCACCTGAGCGACGAGCGCCACGAGGGCGTCGTACGCTCCGCCCGTTTCGCCCAGACCTTCGAGGTACACATCGGACGTGCCCACCCGAACCCCGTCGAGGATGGCGTACTCGGCCCGAGCGAGGTACAGCGCTCGTCCGAGGAGGGCGCGGTAACCGTCCGAGGAGACGAGCAAGGTCACGCCGGCAGACAGCTTCGTGATGACCCGCTCGGCCGCCTCCACCGGCGTCCGTGGGTCGGGGCGATCGTCCATCTCGTGCGCCAAGAGCCATCGCGCCAGCTCCCGGTGCGCCGGAATCACCATGGTGACCGCCGAGACGGGCGAATGCGGCGACTCGTAGCGATCCCCTTCCTCCTTCACGCTCGCCAGCCGGAGCTGCCTCCAGCCCGCAAGTCTGCTCTTCTTGCTCTTCGTCGCTGTGCTCGGCGGCGAATCGGGCAAACGTTACGAAGAGAACGATCACTCTCGGTCGATGGCGAGGCCCAGATTACGGACGACTTTCGCCACAGCGCTCCGGGGACGCTGCCGCATGACGGTCAGGTCATGCTGGTAACGCTCACCTGGGTCACAGTTCAACACATGGAAACCAACGACCCGATCACCACCCTCGTACTTCAGGAATTCCGCCTGCACAGCGCTGACACCACAGGCGAGGCCGCGCGCATCGTCGCGGCGTTCTCTGGTGGGATCGAACCTGCGCCGCCGCTTCTCACGAGCATCGACGACCAATGCGACGTGGCGACCGTGCGTGCGCTGCACGTCGGAGAGACGGTGAACGGCGCTTCGGGGCAACGCGCCGCGCTCGATCCGCTCGTGGCGAACTGGCAGCTGCTCAAGCAGTACGGCCCGCGGATCACCGAGCGCACCGAGGGTCCGTCTGCCTACTACCGACTGGCCGTGACCGAATCCGGCATCAACAACGCGGCGGCTGAGCCGCCCGCAGCGATCTTGCCGGCCGTGCCAGAAGGCGGGACGTCGACCCCCCTCAGCCTTCTCTGGATCGGCGCGCCGCTCGGCACGTATGCCGGTCTCATGATTCTTCTCGGGAGTGAGGGGGACCGGGATGCGGTCAGGCGCGATCCTCCCGAGTGGCCGCTGCCGTTGAGTCGAGACCTGGGCGTCCGCATCTACGAGAGTCAGCACTAACGCGGATCGCGGTTCGACGGCACCGAGGGGCACGACCGAAAGCTGACCAGATTCCGTTGGCCCGATGACGTGCAGGAACTAGACATTCAACCGCTGAGGCTGAGTTGGATCCATCGGCTGACCGCGGCCGGCGGAATCCTCTTCGCCGGGCTTTGGTTTGCCGGATTGGGAGTGAGCGGCGGTTTTCCCGAACCCACAACAAGCGACGCTGCCTACTACGCCCAGAACGCGACTCGCTACTGGGCTGGCGATCATCTGATTCGACTGAGCATCCTGTTCCTCATCATCTTTCTGGGCGGTCTGTGGTTCTTCATGCGCCGCCACGAGAATGGTGCGGGGTGGCTGTCAGCGGTTTGCGCTCGGCAGCGGTTTGCTGGTTGCCGGGCTCAACCTCGGCCTGCTCGCCTTTCCGGATGCCGCCCGCGAGATGGGGGCTTGTGCGGGCGGGGTGACGCCGGTCGGGGGATGCCCGCTCGCACCTCACGTCGACCCTTACGTCTTCTCGGTGCTGTACCAGTTGGCCAGCTCTCTGACGGTTCTAGCGCTCACACCCTTGGCGCTGTTTCTTGGGTCGATAGCCGCGATCGCCATCCCGCAGCAAGCACTCCCTCTCTGGCTGGGCTGGACGACCGCTGCCTTGGCATTGCTCGTACTCGTGTGCAGCGTGATCGAGACCGTCTTCCCGTCGTACTTGCTGTTCGGCGTCTGGGTAGTGCTGACGAGTGTGGTGGTAGCCCGAGCGCGCGCCGAACCATAGCTCGATTGCGACGCGGCGAACGGCCAGTGGCAGACGCCACCGATCGTGGCGTTTACAAATCAGACTGGGGCGTCGTGACGGACCTGCGCAACCGTGCGGCGGCCGTGGGCCTGGGTCACTGCCGTCCGTGGACGTGTCGAAGCTCGCGCTCCAGGAGATCGCGGCCGCGCTGACGGAGCGACTCGCCACCGACCGATAGTCTCTGTAACGACCTGATCGGCAGGTGCGAGACCCGGGTGTAGCCTCCGGTCCGTGCCCGAGTGACTGCGGCCGCACCGGCGGCCAGGGATCCCGACCGCGCGATGCGGGTGCTCGTTGTGCTCGGCGACCGGGCGCTCGCGAACACGATCGACTTCACCCTCCAACATGGAAATTTCCTCCGTCGCTCCGAAGGCACCCTAAGCGGCGCGAGGGCCGCGATCGCCGAGTGGCAGCCGCATCTTCTTCTGCTCGAGATCGACCTTGAGTCCGGTGTGGCGATCCGGCTGATCGACGAAGCGCGGGCCGGCGGCGGGCTGATCGGAGTGATAGCGCTCACCCGGCGTAGCGATCTGCGCGGGAAGCTCGACGCCCTCGAGCGCGGCGCCGATGATTACCTCGGCGTTCCGTTCGTTCCAGATGATCTGGTCGCCCGGGCGCGGGCCGTTATCCGTCGGACCCACGGAAATGCAGCGGAGCTCGTCCCGCGCCTGCAGGTTGGCGATCTCGAGTTCGACGTCCTGAACCGAACGCTGATCGTTCAGGGACGCGAGGTGCACCTCACCTCGCTCGAGCAGGCGCTCCTGTACTTCCTCGCTGCGAACGCCGGGAGCGTTCTCACTCGGGAGCAGATCCTCGACGGGCTGTGGGGCACCGACTTCGTTAGTGAGAGCAACGTCGTTGACTGGCACGTACGCGCCCTTCGCGCGAAGCTGCAAGACGATGCGCACAAGCCCCGCTACGTTGAGACCGTGCCCAGGATCGGATACCGATTCGTTCCGGTCTCCGGCGCCAAGCGAACTGAATCCCGCACGGAACCCTGAGCGGTATTGCGCGACGAACACGGTGGCGTCAGCGCGGCTTGCTGACCTCGTCCCATCGCTTGTCGCTCGCCTCGCACCACTCCACCTGCCGCGGCCGGCCTCGGTCAGTGGCGAACGTGGCCCTGGGGTTCTTGGCATGCTTCTCGATCTTGCCGATCCTCACGATGATCGGGTTCTTGCAGACCGGACAGGTGTGCGTTTCAGCCACGCCGAGACTCTAGCCGCGCCGTGATTCGGCGGCGTTGGTCCGCGAGGCATGAGCCGCTGTGCGCGGAACTAGTTCGCTGCGATGAAGCGGATGCTGAGCATCGTGCGACAGCGCGGACAGTCAAGGGTCGCGAGGGACGGCTCGATTTGCCCCAATGCCGGAACGAATTTTAGCCCGTCAGCGTCCGACACACCCCGGTTGCACTCGGGGCATCGGAGTTCGCCACGGCCCAGCGCGGCGTGGGTGGTCTGTAGGTCCGCGAAGCCGACTCTCTTTTTCCGCCCCACCTAGCACCGCCCTTTCGGCCCATCCTTTCACACGACGACAGGTAGTCCCTACGTCGGCCCTTGTTCCGCGCGGCCTCCGCGTCTGCCGTGAGCCGAGAGGCACGAACAGCAAGGCATCAGCGTTGGCATCGAAAGGAGGTTCCGGCCGGTCGGATGACCAGGTCGGAAGGTCTATGTCTATTGCCGTTTGTCACTCCGGAGGGGTGGCAGAGCGGTCGAAGGGGGGCTGTGGGCGCGGGCGAAGATCACTTGCGGTGATCGTCTCGGGTCCGAGATGCACGACGGTGATCGCCTCGCGGGACACTGGCAGCCTGCTTCCCGCTGGCTGGTCCGATTGCGAAATCCATCCGACCGACAAAGTGATCCGCTACTTCGGGTCGCGTGAGTTGATAGACGGCCACGCGCTGGCCGCCGGGCGTCGCGAACGAAATGCATGGTCCGTGGGGATGTCGACCGATCGACCGCGCTTCCAGCCTTTCGAGTGCAGTTGCTTCTGTGTCCGGTCAAGATCCTCGACTCGATAGATGGAGCGGCACCGGCGTTGGCATCAGACTAGGCATCAAATGGGTTCCACCGGAGTCATGCCTCGCGCTCGAAGCCATATGTTTATTGCCGTTTCTCACACCGGAGGGGTGGCAGAGCGGTCGAATGCGGCGGTCTTGAAATTGATTGGGATCGTTGCACTGAGATGCAGGGAGTGGCACTCATTCCAGGAATCTGGCACCTGAGTGCATGGAGCGGCACCGCTCGGAATCGGTGCTGGCATCAGGTAAGGCATCAAGTGAACCAAATGGAGATGCCGCGGGGGAGTGCATCGAAATTGCGGCCTTATCGCGGCTGTCGTTCAATAGCCGCACTGTGCACGCCGGCGTAGCACCTCACATCAAGTGGTTCACCGATCCGGCGGCGCATCCGACAGACTGGTCCCTGCTGCTGTCGCTTCCGGTGATCATCGCCTTCGTTGTCGCCCTGGGCGCCGTGGGTGCGGCCTACGTGATCCAACATCGCGTCGTCGAGCCGAAGCTCATGAAGACATTCGAGCGGTTCGCCTCGGTCGCCCCCGCGGTGCTCGGGCTGAATGTCGGGGTGGCCCTCGCCGCCTCGGCGCTCCTCGGCGTCCTCTTCTCGCCGAACCTGCGACCGAACGACGACCTCCTTGGCCACGCGATCTTGGTGATCGAGGCCATGTGCGCGCTCATGCTCCTGCTTGGCCTCGCCACGCGCCCGGGGTCGATCCTGCTCGCGCTGCTCGGCGTGCTCGCGATGCAGCCATTCACCTTCGAGAGCATCCTCGAGAACGTCCACATCCTGGGCATTGCGATCTTCTTATTCATTGTCGGCCGCGGGCCGCTCTCGCTCGACCGCATCCGCCGCGTGAAGCCGCCGACGCGCCACAAGGACGCCCCGACCTGGGCGCTCACGCTCCTGCGGGTGTGCTTGGGCTTCTCGATCGCGTTCACGGCGTTGACCGAAAAGCTGCTCGATCCGGGGCTCGCCAAAGCGCTGCTCGATCAGAAGCCGTTCCTGAACATCGCGCGGCCATTCGGGATCGACGATCCCCAGTTCGCGTTCCTTGCCGGGCTCACGGAGCTGGTCATCGGCATGGTCGTCCTGTCGGGTCAGCTGACGCGCCCGGCCATGGCGATCGGCGCGGTCCTGTTCACGATGACCGTGCCGCTGTTCGGATGGTCCGAGCTCCTCGGCCACCTGCCGTTCTACGGGATCATGTTCGTGCTCTTCATGGCGCCGAACGCCGACGCCTGGCGCGCGAAACGGAGTCTGCGACCCGCCGCGTAGC
>DATCOR010000241.1:0-2752 GCA_036564585.1 Candidatus Limnocylindria bacterium
AGGACCAGGGCATCGATCTGCGGAACGACCGCCAGGCCCTCCAGCGGCTCAAGGAGGCCGCCGAGAAGGCGAAGATCGAGCTCTCGACGACGATGCAGACCGAGGTGAACCTCCCGTTCATCACGGCGGACCAGTCCGGCCCGAAGCACCTCGTCATCACGTTGACCCGGAGCAAGCTCGAGCAGCTCGTGGGTGATCTCATCGAGAAGACGCTCGGCCCGGTGAAGCAGTGCCTCAAGGATTCCGAGCTCTCCGCCGAGAAGGTGAACGAGGTCATCCTCGTCGGCGGCATGACCCGCATGCCGCTCGTCGTCGAGACCGTCAAGAAGCTCTTCGGCAAGGAGCCGCACAAGGGCGTGAACCCGGACGAGGTCGTCGCCGTCGGGGCAGCCATCCAGGCCGGCGTCCTCAAGGGCGAGGTCAAGGACATCCTGCTCCTCGATGTCACGCCGCTGTCGCTCGGCATCGAGACCCTCGGTGGCGTCGCGACGAAGCTCATCGAGCGGAACACGACCATCCCGACCTCGAAGTCGCAGGTCTTCACGACCGCGTCGGATGGCCAGACCCAGGTGGAGATCAATGTCGTCCAGGGCGAGCGCGAGCTTGCCGCGGACAACAAGAGCCTCGCCCGGTTCATCCTCGACGGCATGCCGCCGGCCCCGCGCGGGGTCCCGCAGGTCGAGGTCAGCTTCGACATCGATGCGAACGGCATCGTGAACGTCCGAGCGAAGGACAAGGCCACCAGCAAGGAGCAGCACGTCACGATCACCGCCACGAGCGGCCTGGCGAAGGACGAGGTCGAGAAGCTCGTCCGCGACGCGCAGGCGCACGCCGAGGAGGACCGCCGCAACCGCGAGCGGATCGAGACGCGCAACGAGGCGGACAACCTCGCGTACCAGGCCGAGAAAGCGCTTCGCGACGCGGGCGACAAGGTCCCCGCCGACGTGAAGAGCGACGTCGAGCAGAAGGTCGCGGCCGTCAAGGACGCGCTCAAGACCGACGACACCGAGAAGATCAAGTCCGCCGCGGACGCGCTGCGGCAGTCGTCCACCAAGATCGGTGAGGCGATGTACAAGGCCGATCAGGCCGCGCAGTCCCAGCCCGCAGGCGAGCCCGAGGGCGAGGCGGCCGGCGCGACCGCCGGCACCGACGGCGCAAAGAAGGACGACACGATCGAAGGCGAGTTCAAAGAGCAGAGCTAGCCTGCGTTCGATGCGCGATGAAGGCGGGTGGCTTCGGCCGCCCGCCTTTCGCGGGTGTGGAACCGCTCGACTGCCGTGGTTGTATGAGACCCGATGCATATCCATCGGCGGCTGGCGCTTGTTCTCTTGCTCGTCCTCGCGTCGTGCGGCCTCCAGGGCGCCGCGCCTCGCGTCGCAGACCCTGCTCCCTCTCTGACCACTGGGGGTGAGCTACCCGCCGAGGCGATCTACGTGCGGCAGGCCGGGAATGGCCAGACGTCGCTCATCTCGGTGATCGACATCCGGACGGGCGCGGTCGTTCGCGCCGTGCCGGACGGCGAGGTGTCCCCCGATCGATCGACGGTCTTCACCACCGACCTCGGGGACGGTGGACGTCAGACGCACATCCACGTGATCGACCTGGCCTCGGGTCAAGAGACCCGCGCGTTCACGATCGACGGCGGCTATAGCGAGCTTGCGGCATTCGGTGGGGCCACCGGGCTGAGCGCGGACGGTCGCTGGCTGGTGCTTTGGCACGGGCAGATCAAGGTTGACGATCAATGGGTCACGGACTTCGCGGTCGTGAATGCGGCGTCGGGGGCCGTGGCCGGACGCGTCCAGCTCAAGAGCGCCGCGACCTATGCCTTCGTCGGGGTCGCGCCGGACGGTGCATCTCTGTTCCTCAACGAACAGATGGAGACCGCGACGCGGCTCCGCGTGTGGGACTTCGCATCGTCCGCCTTCCTGGCCGACTCCGTCATCGGATCGTGGGATGGCCGCCAAGCGGGGTTCGCGACGGCTCCGGTCGCGACGCGCGACGGGAAGACGTCGGCCTGGCTCGACGCGGGTACGACCTCCGCGCCCGCGGTGCGCGTGCTGGATCTTGCATCGAAGCGCGTGACCACGATCGCGCTGCCTCAGGACCAGCGGTCCGACGACATCGAGAAGGAGCTGCTCTGGTCCCTCGCGCTGTCGCGCGACGGCAGCACGCTGTACGCGGTGGATCCCGCGCTCGGAGCGATCGACGAGCTCGATCTTCGCGCCGGGCGGCTGATCCGCGCGAATCGGGTGAACGTCACGCGTACGCCGGACGATGCTGCCACCAGCGTGCTCCGATGGCTCTTCCCGGTCGCCGACGCGAAGCGCTACCTACGCGGCGGCGCGGTCCTCGCCCCGGACGGCCGCACGCTCTACGCGGCAGGGACCAAGGGCATCGCCGTCATCGACGTGCCGACGCTCGGTTCGCGGACGACCTGGGCCACGGACACCTCGTTCGACAGCTTCTTCCTTTCGCCGGACGGCGGGCGCCTGTATGGCATCAGCGATCAGCTCGGCCGGATCCACGTGGTCCGCACGACCGATGGCGCGGTGGTCGGTGTGATCAAGCCGGGCGCCTACCCGGGCGAAGTCCTGCGGGTCGACCCGGGGGTCGACCCGAGCGCGAGCTCGAGCGTCGCGGCGCTCCAGGCCTGCGGTGCGTACGCCGCGCCGGACCCGAGCGTGCCGGCCGAGATCCAGCACCTCAAGACCAGCGCGACCGTGATCGCCGTCCTGAGCCCGTGCACCGTGCA
>DATCOR010000281.1:0-7672 GCA_036564585.1 Candidatus Limnocylindria bacterium
TTCCAGCCGGGATCCGACGGGACGTTGTCGCTCGCGTACGTGACGAACCCCTCGTTCTTCACCTCGAGCACGACGGCGATCCCATCGGCGTGCGCGAGCTTGCCGATGAACGCCATCCGCGCGGACCAGAAGTCCGCGTCGAGCCGCACCGTCATCTGCGCATCTCGGCCGGCTACGCGATCGACGACGCTTCGGTGTCGATCCTCAGCTCGAGCACGTACCCGGAGGTGGACAGGATCCGCAGCCGGGGGTAGTCGAGCTTCGTCACAGCCGCAGCGAACTCATCGACCGTCATCGGATGCCGAAGTCCGATCGCCAGCGTCGCGACGCCGTTGCGGAAGTCGCGCGCGTACACGGTGCGTACGACCGGCATCCCTTGTAGTCGGCGCTCGAGCTCGACGAGCCGGGGGAACGACGAGATCGGCGAGAGCACGACCTGGACCTCGCCCACCGGTTCGGTCGCCGCCGTCGCCCACTGCTCGCGCGCCGGCTCGGCCGCCGCCGGTGCCGCCGGCGCCTGCATCGGTGCAGCCTGCTGCGGCGCCGGCATCGGTGCCGAAGCAGCCGGCGCCACGTCGACATCCTCGACGACCGCGGACCGCTCACGCTGCACCACGGTCGGCCGCTGGAACGGCTGGGCCTGATACGGAGCGTGATACGGCTGCGCCTGCGCAGCCTGCGCCGGCGCCGGTGCCGGAGCCTGGAAGGACGGACCTTGAGGCTGAGCCGGTGCAGGCGGCGTGATGTTTGACGCCGGCGCCGGCATCGGCGCGGCCGGACCTTGAGGGAACGGCGACGTCGTGATGTCTGACGCCGACGCCGGAGCCGGTGCGGCCGGACGTTGGGCCGGCGGCGCCTGATAAACGGATGGCGCCGCGGGCGGAGCCGGCGAGTTGTCCGGCCGCGCCGGTGCCGGTGCCGGCGTCTGCACGGCGGCTTGCACCGGTGGCGTCGAAGCACGGATCTCCGCGACGAGCTCTTTGAACACACCGCGCAGCGCCTCGGCCGCGGCCGTGCGCATCTCCGACATCGGGAACGTCGCGACCGGGGCCGCCGACCGCGGCGCTCCGCTCGGCGCCGCTTCGGCGATGGCGCGGCGCAGGGCATCGCGCTCGATGCGCATCGCGTCGAGCTCGCCGGCGAGCTCGGGCCGCTGCGCGCGCGCCTCTTCGGCGATCGCCTCGGCCGTCACGCGCGCGCGCTCGCGGATCTGGTTCGCGGCGCGAAGCGCGGCAGAGAGAGAATCCTGGACCTGCTCGTCGAAGTCCTCGTAGACGGCGACGCGCCGCCGCGCGGCCTCGAGCTCGCCCTCGAGCTGGGCAACGCGGAGTGAGAGCTCGCGCACGCGCGTCGCGAGCGATCCGATCATGTCGTCCGCGGCCAGCGGCGTGCTGTCCTGCGGCCGGCCAGCCTCAGTCAACGTCGCACCTCTCTACGGACCGCGCGACCGCCCGTCCGGAAGCAAGGTCGCGCGCGGCCTCGGTGAACGCGCGATGCGTGCCGCGACCGTTCGTGGAAGCAAGCGTACACAACGGGGGCAACACGTCTTCGGTCAATCGCGGGTCAAGTCGCTCTCAGTGCCCCGCTGGTCCAGAGGCCCTCCGAGGTGTTCAGCTCCGCGAACGCGTCGACGACCACGGGATCGAAGGCCCGTCCGCGCTCCGAGATGAGCAACCCGAGGGCTTCGGCGGGACGCAGGGCGGCGCGGTACGGACGCTCGCTGGTCATGGCCACGAAGGCGTCGGCCAGGCTGAGGATGCGAGCGCCCTGCGGGATCTCCTGCGCCGCGAGCCGGTCGGGGTAGCCGCTTCCGTCCCATCGTTCGTGATGCGCGCGGACGATCCGCGACGCGTCGCCGAGGAACGCGAGCGCGGCGAGGATCGTTTCGCCCAAAGCGGGATGTCGCCGGACGACCTCCCGCTGGTCCTCGGTGAGCTCGCCCGGGATCTCGAGGACGCGGCGGTCGATGCCGAGCTCGCCGACGTCGCGAAGCAGCGCCGCCACGTAGATGTCGTCGCGCACAGCCGGCTCGACCGCGAGCGCCGAGGCGATCGCGATCGCGATCCCGGCCACTCGCTCGCCGGATCCGGCGAGCACGGGCTGGTTGCCCTCGACCGCGAGCCGGAACGCGTCCACGATGCGCGCGCGCGATTCGCGCTCGCCACCGATCGCCGCACCACGGGTGTGCGCGAGGACCGCGGCGAGACGACGCTCGACGGCCGGGCCCGGAGCGATCGTCGCGGGCGGGGCGTACGCGCTCGCGAGCAGGGTCGCGGCCTGATCGCACAGCTCGACGAGCAGCTGCAGGATGCCGGACGTCAGGCCTTCACGCTGCGGCTCATGGACGAAGAGGTAGAGCCCCTGCCCTCGCACCGGGATGAGGGCGGTCGCGCCGGCCCGGAGGAATGATGGGATCTGGATCCGCCGCTCCCGGGCGCCGTCGGTGATGACGACGGCGACCCCGCGGTGCCGGACCTCGTCGACCAGCGCCACGCAGCCTCGCTCGACCTCCGCCGCGGTACGCCCGATCGCGTAGAGGACGCGGGATCCGCCATCGGGAAGGTCCTGCAGCACGGCGACGTCGTGAGCGATCGCGATATCGCGGGCGCTCCGGGCGAGCCACGTGGCCACCTGCATCTCGGAACGCTCCGCGCTATGCGCCTCGAGCAGCCCCGCGAGGGCGCTGCGCTGCGCCTCGATCGCCTGGCCGCCGCGGATGCGGACCGCGGTCGTGCCGACCTGATCACCGACCCGCGCGAGCTCCGTCCGGCGCTCCGCGGTCAGCCGACGCCGACGGCTTGATGCGAACACGGCGAAGCCGACGAGCCGCCGCGCGTCGCGCAGCGGCAGCACGTACGGCCGTCCGTTCCGAAGCGCGATCGGCGCGCCCGCAGCGGCGGGCAGGGCCGTGCCTGCGATGAACGCGCCTTCATCCCCGCCGAGCCCACGGAGCGTCTCGACCGTCTCACCCGACAGCCGGAAGCGCGCGCGCTGCTCGGGATCGATGGCGTTCGCCTCGATCGCGTTCAGGGTCCCGATCCCACCCTCGTCGAACAGCAGCGCGGCCGGAGTGTCCTGCGGCAGATCGAGCGCGCGTTCGGCATACGCGAACAGGATCCGGGCGAGCTCGGAGTACGAAGTCGCGGCCGTGATCGTGGCGATGGATGCATACGCCGATTCGGTGCGCCGCTGGAAGTTCCGATACTGCGTGCCGAGCGCGCCGGCGAACGCCGCGACGCTGAAGTACAGCCCGCCCCACGCGAGGCCGTTGACGATGTCTTCATAGGACACACCCGGCCGCAGCACCCCGATCTCGACGACGATCGCGGTGCCCATCGCCGCGAGATACAGGAGATAGGACATCCGCAGCGTCACGGCACCAAAGACGATCGGCCAGAGCAGCACGGCCGGGACCAGCGGGTTGTACCGGTTGAACAGCGCCACCCCGAGGGCGAGCGCGAAGAACTCGGCCACCGTGCCGGCGGTGGCCGCGACCTGGCGGCGCGCCCGGCGGGCGACGAGCTCCTCGAGCGCCGCCGCGATCGCGAGCGCGACGCCGACGGCGAAGGCGCGCGACGGGACCTCCGGACCGGCGACATCGGTCTGAAAGGCGATGCCGACGAAGAGGAGAGCGGCGATCGCGAGCGCGACACGCGCGCGCAGGTGCAACGACGCCAGCGCGCGTTCGGCCTGCGTCACGACGCTCGCACGCCCATTTCGCCGCTCCTCTCGCCTCGCCCGGTGCGTTGATCGAAGGAGGTGACCCTAGAATGCCTCCTCGATGGCCATTCGAGTCTTGCTCGTTGACGATCACGAGCTCGTCCGCCAAGGGATCGCCGCGATGCTGGCAAAAGCGGACGACCTCCAGATCGTCGGCGAAGCCCGCACCGGACGCGAAGCCGTCGAGTACGCCCGGCGCGAGCTGCCCGACGTCATCCTGATGGATGTCCGGATGCCCGACATGGACGGCCTCGAGGCGACGAAGAAGATCAAGGAAGAGCGTCCCCGGACGGCGGTCGTGATGCTCACCATGCACGAGAACCCGGCGTATCTGCGAGAGGCCGTCCGGGCGGGCGCGGCTGGCTACCTATTGAAGGATGTCTCACGAGAAGAGCTCGTCGACGCGATCCGCCAGGTCGCCACCGGCGGCGCGTTCATCGAATCGCAGATGCTGAAAGGCATGCTCAGCGAGATGAAGCCGCAGGGCCCCGTGCCGGCGGCGGCCCGCAACCTGACGAAGCGCGAGCGCGAGATCCTCTCGCTCGTCGCCGAAGGGATGAGCAACCGCGAGATCGCCGAGCGGCTGGTCCTCTCGCCCGAGACGGTGAAGAGCCACGTGGCCGCGATCCTCGAGAAGCTCGGCGTGTCGGACCGCACGCAGGCCGCGATCTACGCGGTGCGCAACGGCCTGGTCGAGGGAATGACCGCCTAGCTCCGGGCGCCGGGCCGGCCGGTCACAATTGCGGCGGTCAGTGTCCGATCAGGATCTCCTGCGGGGCCTGGAGCGCGCGACCTTCCGGGTGGGCGCGACGACGAACGACGACGACCTGTTCGCGCTCATCCTCGAAGCGGCGGCCGACGTCGGGTACGGATCCGCGTCACTCATGGTGTACGACCGAACGCAGGACGCCCTCGTGGTCCGCGCGTCGCGCGGCGCCGAGCTCGTCGGGATGACCCTGTCGGCCGGCCCGGCGATCTCGTGGCGGGCAATGGAGCGGCGGCAGCCGATCGTCGTCAAGGGTCCGGCGGGGCCCGACCTGCCGCACACCTACACGAAGGACGTGCCGTACGCGATCGTCCTGCCCCTGCTCGTCGGGGCCAAGGCGCTCGGCGTGCTCAACGTGAACCGCACGACAGAGCCGTCGGAGGATCAGGTCGGGTTCCTGCGGATCCTCGCGTACCAGGCCGCGTTCGCCATCGAGCGCTCGGGCCTCTACGCCGATCTTCAGCTCTTCGCCGGACAGGCGCTCTCGCAGGAAGAGGAGTCGCGGCGCTACATCGCGCGCGAGCTCCACGATGGCCTCGCACCGGTCGTCGTCTCGGCGTACGGGATCCTGCAGAACCCCGGGAAGACCGAGGCGGACGTCAAACGAGCGACGGACTTCCTGCGCACGGCGATCCAGGAGATCCGCGCGATCATCGGAAGCGTCCGACCCGCGACGCTCGAGGACCTCGGGCTCGGCGGCGCGATCTCGTCCGCGGCGACCGAAGTCGCGGCCGAAGCCGGCTGGGAGATCGAGGAGGACATCGGCGACATCGGCTCGGTCCGACCGGACGCCGAGGCGGCGCTCTATCGCGCGACCGTCGAGGCGCTGTTGAACGCGAAGCGTCACGCCGGCGCGCACAAGGTCTCGGTGCGCCTGCGCCAGGACGACGCGTACATCGAGATCGTCGTGGCCGACGACGGGCAGGGCTTCGCGAGCGAGCAGTGGGGCGAGGCATCCGCGAAGGCCGGCCACTTCGGCCTCCTGCACATGCGCGAGCGCATCGGGCTCCTCGGTGGGGTGTGCAAGATCGCGAGCCGCCCGGGCGAAGGCACGACCGTGCGGATCACCGTCCCGCGCGACCGCGTCAGCTAGGGCGCGCCGCCTCGCTGACCAGCATCACCGGGATCCCGTCGCGCACCGGGTAGCGCCGCCCGCAGGTCCCGCAGACCAGGTGCGATCCCTCGTCGGTCACCGGAGCGTGGTCGACGGGGCAGGCCAGGATCTCGAGCAACGCCGGGTCGATCGGCACGGTGCGAACCCTACCGTGCCCCGCACCGGGGACTTGACAGGGCATGTCAATATCTGATTGCCATGCTGGGAGCTGCCGCCACCCAAGCCGCAGACGCGATCTCCTCCCGTCTGATGGTCGAGCCGCCGGGTGCCGTGCCCGCGTCGGTGCTGCCAGAGGTCGACCCCGAGGCCGCGAGCGCGCGCGCCGCGACCGCGGGCATCCCGGACGCGCTTCTCAGGCGCTTCGGCGCATCGGTACGCCAGACCCATGAGCGCGCCAACGTCGTGGTCCTCGATGTCCCTCCCGACCGGCAGCAGGCGCTCATCGCGGCGCTGCGCGAGATCGGGATCGCCGCTCGGCCGCCGCACCCGATCCAGCCGCTGCTCGACGAGAGCGTCCCATTCCTCCACGTCCCGCCGCTGTGGGATGCGCACTTACGCGGCGAGGGCGTGCGGATCGGGATCGTGGATACCGGCATCGACGCGACGCACCCGGATCTGCGCGACCGGATCGTCGCGCACGCCGATCACACCGGCACGGCCGAGCGCGACGACGTCGGGCACGGCACGCACGTCGCGGGGATCGCCGCGGGATCGGGTGCGGTCTACCGCGGCGTCGCCTCCGCGGCATCGCTCGTCATCGCAAAGGTGTTGAGCGCGGAAGGTGGGACCGAGGACGCGGTCCTCGCGGGAATGTCGTGGGCGAGCAAGCAGAACGTCCAGGTGATGAATCTGTCGCTCGGCGGACCGGGCTCGCCCAGCTCGCCCCTCGGCCGCGAGGTCGATGCGCTCGCTGCGGCCGGGATCCTCGTCTGCGTCGCCGCTGGCAACGCGGGACCGTCGCCGCGGACGATCAGCTCACCAGGCGACGCGCGGGGCGCGCTCACCGTCGGCGCGACCGACAAGCATGGCCACCTCACCGCATACAGCTCGCGCGGGCCGGTGCCCGGCGTTCGCTACCGCAAGCCCGATGTCGTCGCGATCGGCGGCGGGGTCACCCCGAGCGCCGCCTGCGCGTACGGCACCGGCATCGCGAGCGCCCGCGCTGCGGTGCTGGTGAGCGATCCGTGCGGCGTTCCGCCGCGGTACGTCCGGATGAGCGGGACCTCGATGGCCACGCCGCACGTCGCGGGGATCTGCGCGCTGCTCCTCGAGGCGGCCGGCCAGCGCGGCTCGGCGGTCGGACGCGCACAACGCGTGAGACGAGCGCTGCTCCAGTCGGCACGCCCGATCGCAGGCACGTCGCCCAACGAGGCCGGGGCGGGGCTCATCGACGCTGCGCGCGCCGTCGCGTCCATCGGAGCCACGCGGAACGTGGCGGTTTAGCGTCCGCGCCTAGGCTGACGGGCGCATGGGCAGCGGTTGATTCGACCGGCCGCTCGTGATGGCGCCCGTGGCCGGACTCGCGCAGGCTGACCTTGTCGCCGCGTTTCATCGCGGGCGAGCGGACGATCGCCGCCCAGGTCCACTTGCGCCCCGCAGCGCAGAAACGAACAGGATCGCCCCCGCACTGAGTACGGTGGCGAGGGAATAGGCCATCACGGCGTCGGGGTGCGCCCGCCCAAGGGCGTATAGCCACTGGGTCCGATCGATCCGCCATACGAGGTCGGCCAGTGGCGCACCGGTCTCGCGTTCCCACGACCAGCCGCTCCAGTCGTACGCGAGCGCTCCGATTGCCTGCAGGCCCACTGACCAGGCGCCGGTCACAGCGAGCGCGACCCACGCACGGGCCGAGCGGCGATGCCGACGCAGCCAGACCGCGAGGCCGGCGGCGAGCAGCGGAAGCGCATCCGCGAGGAATCGGTTCCCGTAGCCATAGCCACCGACCCAGTCCGTATATGCCCCGTACAAGAGGAACAGCCCAACGGCGGCAGCGGCCTGCGACACGAGAACCGGGTTGGCCCGTGCGCGCCGCGAGAGGAGACCTGCGATCGCGAAGACCAAGAATGGCGAAT
>DATCOR010000280.1:0-5564 GCA_036564585.1 Candidatus Limnocylindria bacterium
CCGCGCGCTGTGCGCCGCGCATCACCCGCCACTTGGGATGGTGGTTGAGGGCCGGGTCGTCGAGGAGCTCAGCGACCGAGCGCACCGCGCCAGCCTTCGGGTCGGGCGCGGCGAAGACCATGAGGTCGATTCGCGCGAGGACCGCGGCGCCCGCGCACATCGCGCACGGCTCGAGCGTCACGTAGAGCGCGCAGTCGCTGAGCCGCCAATGACCCAGCGTCTTCGCGGCTTCACGCAGCGCGCTGAGCTCCGCGTGCGCGGTTGGATCCTGATCCCGCTCGCGCGCGTTGTGCCCGGTGCCGATCACCATGCCGTCGTGCACGACCACCGCGCCGATCGGCACGTCGCCATGCTCGATCGCCGCCCGCGCGGCGTCGAGCGCCTGGGCCATGAACCGATCGTCGTCGCCGACGGCCGGGAGGCTAGACACCGAGATACGCCGCTTCGATGTCCGGCCGCGCGGCGAGCTCCGCCGGCGTGCCGCCGAACACGATGATCCCCTTGTTCATCACGTAGAGCCGCTCGGCGACGCGCGTCGCGAGTCCGAGGTTCTGCTCCACGAGCAGTATCGCGAGGCCGGTGCCACGGAGCGACCGTAGCGCCTCGCCGACCTCCGTCACCAGCTTCGGCGCGAGACCCTCAGATGGCTCATCGAGCAGGAGCACGCCGGGGTTCCGCATGAGCGCCCGGCCGATCGCGAGCATCTGCTGCTCTCCGCCGGACAGCTCGTCACCACGGTTGCCGAGGCGGCGCCCGAGGGCCGGAAACAGCTCGAGCACCCGCCGCTCGTCCCATCCACCGGTCACCGGGCGTGCGGCGATAAGGAGGTTCTCGCGCACCGACAGCTCGGCGAAGATGCGCCGACCCTGCGGAACGAGCGCGACGCCCGCGCGCGCGACGCGGTGCGCCGGCTGCCCAGCGACCTCGCTCGTTCCCACGCGCACGCTTCCGGCGCGTGGCCGGATCGATCCCATGATCGCGGCGATCGTCGTGGTCTTGCCCGCGCCGTTCCGGCCGACGAGCGCGATGGCCTCGCCATCACGGACATCGATGTCGACGCCCTGGAGCACGTGGCTCTCTCCGTAATACGCGTGCAGGCCGCGGACCTCGAGACCGCTCATGCTTCCACGGCCTTCCCGAGGTACACGTCGTGGACCTGCCGGTCGCCCCTGATCTCGTCGGGCGTGCCCTGCGCGATCGCGCGCCCCTCGTGCAGCACGGTGATGCGGTCGGCCAGGCGGAACACGACGTCCATGTCGTGCTCGACGATGACCACGGTCAGCGAGCGATCGAGTCCCGCGATGAGCTCGGCGATCCGCGCGGTCTCGGCGGGCGACATTCCGGCGGTCGGCTCGTCCAGCAGGAGCGCGACCGGGCGCCGCGCGAGTGCGACGGCAAGCTCGAGCTGGCGGCGCTCGCCGTGCGACAGCGCCCGGGCGGCCACGGCGCCGCGGTCAGCGAGGCCGACGCGCTCGAGGACCCCGGCCGCGTCACGCCGCTCCGCGGCGAGCGGCGACCGGAACAGCCGGTACGCGCCGCCGATCGATGCGATCGACAGCAACACGTTGTCGAGCGCGCTCAAGGGATCGAAGAGCTCGTTGCGCTGGTACATCCGCACGAGGCCCAGCCGCGCGCGCTGCCAGGTCGTCAGCGGTCCAAGGGCCACGCCGCCAAGGGACATCGATCCGCCGTTCGCATGGAGCTCGCCGGTCAGGACGTTGAACAGCGTCGTCTTCCCCGCGCCGTTCGGACCGATGACCGCTCGCCGCTCGCCGGCCTCCACCCGCAGATCGACGCCGGCAAGCGCGCGGATCCCACCGAAGTCGCGCCGCAGCTCACGGACCTCGATCACGCGCGCACCGCGCGGCGGACCGCCCCGACGATGCCCTGCCGTGCGAAGACCACGAACGCGATGAAGACCGCGCCGAGCACGAGCTGCGCCGGGACCTGCGCCGGCAATACGCGCTCGATCGTCAGCACGACGGCTGCGCCGACGATCGGCCCGACGAGGGTCCCGGCGCCCCCGACCAGCACCATGACGAAGCCGGCCACCGATGTGCCGAGCGCCACGTCATTCGGCGACACGAACCGGAACTCATAGGCCGACAGCGCGCCGGCGACGCCGGCCAGGGCGCCGGCCAGCACGAAGGCGGACAGCTTGAGCGTGCGCGTGTCGTAGCCCAGCGCGCGCATCCGTCGCTCGTTCTCGCGTACGCCCACCAGCGCTCGCCCGTAGCTCGACGTCGCGATGCGCCACAGCAGGAGCGCGACGCCGAGGGCCACCACGCACACGAGGATGTAGAGGTCGCTCGCGGCAGCGAGGTCGACGCCGAAGAGGACCGGCCGGTGGACCCCGGAGAACCCGTTCGACCCGCCGGTGAGGTCCGTGGCCTGGAACGCGATCGCGAAGACCATCTGCGCGAGGGCCAGCGTCAGCATGAGGAAGAAGATGCCGAGGGCGCGCACGGCGAGGAACCCGACGACCAGCGCGAGTAGTGCGGCTGCGCCGACGGCGGCGCCGAGGCTCACGACGAGCTCGTCCGTACCGAGTCGCTGGGCCGCGATCGCCGCGGCGTACGCGCCGCCGCCGAAGAATGCGGCGTGCCCGAGCGACGGCAGTCCGGCATATCCGACGAGCAGGTTCAGCGAGCTCGCGAAGATCGCGAAGATGAGGACCTGGCGGATGATCCCGGCGACGAAGCGGGACGATTCCCACGCCCCCGACCACTCCGGGAAGGTCACGAGGGCGATCCACACCGCCAGCACCGCGGCGGCGCGGATGAGCAACGACCGCGTCATCGGCCGATACGCACGCGACCGAGGAGGCCGGTGGGCCGGAACAGCAGGACGAGGGCCATGATGGCGAAGATCAGCGCCAGCGCGAACTGCGGGAACAGGACCTTGCCGAACGTGTCGGCCGGGCCGACGACCGCGCTTCCGGCGACCGCACCGGAGAGCGAGCCGAGTCCGCCCACGACCACCACGATGAGCGAATAGATGAGGGCGTCCACGTCCATCCCCGGCTGGAGCCCGAACACCGGTGCCGCGATCACGCCCGCGAGCCCCGCGAGGCCCGCGCCGATCGCGAACGTGACCGTGAACAGGCGGTCGGTGTCAACGCCAAGCGCGGACAGCATCTCGGGGTCCCCGACCCCCGCCCGAACGAGCGCCCCGAGCCGGGTGCGCCGGTGCAGCACATATAGAAGGAGCGCGAGCGCTGCGCTGAAGGCGATCACGAACAGCCGGTAGGTCGGGTAATCACTGCCGGCGACCGCGATCGAGCGATCAAGGCCGGCCGGGAACGGCAGCGAGCGAACGGTCGCGCCCCAGCCCCAGTCGTCGCGGAGGCGAATGAAATCGGCGATGACCAGCGAGAGCCCGATGGTGACCAGGACCTGGTCGAGGTGCCGTCCGCGCAGGCGGCGGAGCAGCAGCGGCTCGACCAGCAGTCCGAGCGCGGCGAGCGCGAGCGGAGCGACGACGAGCGCGGCCCAGAACGAGCCGGTCGCGCGCGTCACCGACAGCGCGACGTACGCGCCAAGCATGTAGAAGGCGCCGTGGGCCAAGTTGACCACGTCCATCATCCCGAAGATGAGCGACAGCCCCGCGGCCAGGATGAACAGCAAGGCGCCGAACGAAAGGCCGTTCAGCGCCTGCTGCAGCGCGTCTTCGAACGTCACGCGGGGATCACTTGCCCGGGTCGGTCACCCGGCCGATCTTGTCGCTGATCGTGTTCACGGTCTGACCGTTCGCGGTCTTCACTTCGCGCATGTACATGTCCTGGATCGGATTGTGCGTGGCCGGGTCGAACTCGAACGCGCCCCGAGGGCTGTTGAACTTCACCGTCTCGAGTGCCGCGATCAGCTTCTGCTTGTCGGACGTGTCGCCCTTCGTCGCCTGCAGCGCGAGATCCAGCGCCTGCATGCCGTCCCACGCCTGCACGGCGAAGACGTCGGGCAGCAGGTTGTACTCCTTCTGATAGGCGTCCTTGAACGCCTTGTTCTCCGGGTTGTCCAGCTCCACGGCCCAGAACAGGGACGTGATCGCGCCATTCGCCAGGTCCTTCACGACGGCGAGCACGTCCTGCTCCGTCAGGAAACCGGCGCCGTTCATCTTGTATCCCGCAGCGGGCAGGCCAAGCTGGTTCCAGGCCTGGATGTACTTCACGGCGTCCGCGCCAGAGAAGAAGGAGTAGATGTCCTTCGTCGGCTGATTCTTCAGCTGGGTCACGAACGGGACGAAGTCGGCGCTGCCGAGCGGCGCCTTGAGGGACCCGGTGATCTTGCCACCGTTCTTCGTGAACCCGGTCGTGAAATCGGCCTGCGATTCGGTGCCGAACCCGTAGTCGGCAACGAACGTGAAGACCTCCTTCACGCCCTTCTTGCCGGCCATGTATTCGCCGATCGGCTCGGAGATCTGGTACGAGCTGAACGAGGTGCGGAAGATGTACTGGCTCTTGCACGACGGCGTGCAGTTGGTGGTCGTGCGGGTCAGCGCGTTGCCCCCCGCGTTCGTGGCGATGTAGATCATCTTGGCGCTGTCGACGGCGTTCCGGATCGCGTACGCGATCGGCGTCGCGACGACCCCCAGCATGACGTCGACCTGGTCCTGGTCGATGAACTTTTGCGTCTTCGCGAGGCCGACCTGCGGATCGTTCGCTTCGTCCTCGTAGATGACCGTAACGGGGCGGTTCGCGAGCTTGTTGCCTTTCAGCTTGAGGTACAGATCGGTGGAGCGCTTCATTGAATTGCCGAGCTCCGCATAGACCTTGGTGAACGGAAGGAGCTGACCGATCTTCAGCGCCTTGCCCGGGCTCGACACGACGCTCCCGGCGGGCGATGAGGCCGCCGTTCCGCCCGAGCCCGACGGCGCACACGCGGCCAGGGCCGCGGCCGATGTCGAGATCAGGAACGCCCGACGCGAGATGCGGTGGTCGCTCATTCGACAGACCCTCCCCATTGGCCTAGGGGCCGCACTCTAGCCGTCCGGCGACCGCGCAGACGGCCTTTTCGCCATTCAGGAGCCGGTGAACCGGGCTGGGCGCTTCTCGAGGAAGGCCCGCACTCCTTCGCCATAGTCCGCGGACCGCCCCGCGCGGTCCTGGAGGGCCGCCTCGACCTCGAGGAATTCGTGGAGCCCGCGGTCCCACGCGGCGTTCAAGCCATCCTTCGTCAGCGCGTAGGCCTCGGTCGCGCCTGCCGCGAGATCGCGCGCGTACACGTGCCACCGGTCGGCGAACTCGGCGTCGGGCCATACCCGGGTCGCGAGACCGATCGAGAGCGCCGCACTGCTCGAGATCGGATCTCCGCTGAACACGATGTCGACGGCCCGGCCCCAGCCCACGAGCCGCGGAAGGAAATACGCCGATGCGGCGTCGGGGACCAACCCGACCTTGGACCACGCCGCGCGGAAGGTCGCCGACTCGGACAGGACGCGGACGTCACAGCAGAGCGCGAGCCCGAGGCCGGCGCCCGCGGCGATCCCGTTCACGGCGGCGACGACCGGCTTGCGCATCTCGCGGATCGCCACCACGACCGGGTGATAGCGGCGACGGAGCTCGTCGC
>DATCOR010000297.1:0-3870 GCA_036564585.1 Candidatus Limnocylindria bacterium
GGCGCACGTCGGGGCTCGAGAGCGTGACGCCGCCGTGGTCGGAGTGGTCGCTGGTGGCCGGCGCGGAGACCGCCGGCTCGGCGTACGTGAAGCCCGGCTTCGCGTAGCGCACGTCCGCGACGATCGTCCGGTTCGTCGCGACTCGCTGGCCGGCGAGCGCTGCCGCGAGGTTCGGGTTCTCGACCGGATCGAGCCGCCTGCCGACCTCACTGTCGTCGTAGGAGAAGACGATCGTGCCGTCAGGGGCGTAGAAGCGAGTGGACACGACGCTGTAGATGGAGAAGTGGAAGACGACGGTCTGCTCGAGGCTCTGTACCTCTTCTTCGGTGAGCGGCCGTTGGAAGACCGAGTTCTGGAAGACGGTGCCGAAGTGCCCGGCGACCGCGTCCTGCGTGAACGTCACGGTCTCGTCCTCGACGTAGCGGCCGATCAAGAAAGCGGTCAGCCCACCCAGCGCGACCGCCGTGACGACCAGCACGAGCGCGAGGGCGACCGAGAACCGCGCGACCGGAGACCAACCGCTGATGCCGCGCTGTCTCATCCGAGGACCGTAGGTCGAGGCCGATATTGGCCGACACCCTCAAGTGGGGGAGCCGGGTATCAGTTCCCTAAAAGGGCCGCCTAGTACTTATGGCACGCGCCTTGCGAAGTCAGGCCGTGCAAGGAGGTGTAGTCATGCTCTGGACGATCGTGGTCGTGCTGCTGATCCTTTGGCTAGTCGGCCTCGTCGCGCTCCCGTCGATCGGCGCGCTCATCCACATCCTTCTCGTCCTCGCGCTGATCGTGCTGGTCTTCCAGCTGCTCTCGGGCCGCCGGACGGTCTAACTCCCGACCGAGCGAAGTAGGCAGGGACCGCGGCCGAGTGGCCGCGGTCCTTTGTGTGCGCTCGTGCGGCGCGGGCAGAGCGTCGGCCGCGCGCACGAACGACGCTTGACCGCGGCGATCAGAATCGGTAACGTCATCGCGCTCGCCAGAAGTGGCGAAGACTTCGAAAGGCAGGGCCGCTCGGTAGCAATGGATCTTCAGAGCTCCTTCGTCCGCTCCGGCGCCTCCGGGGCACGTCCTCGGAGCACCCTGCCCATCTCCGGACCCAGCTAGAGCACCCGCTCAGCTCGACGATCCGGACCGTGGGCATCGAGCCCACGGTCTTTTTCATTCCGGCGGATACCGCCGAAGGCAGTGGGCTCCCGACCTCGCGTGAAAGGAGTCCGCGCAGTGGCCATCGCAGTTCGCGACGACATCGGTCCGCTCACGGTCGGCACGTCCCGTCCCGCGCTCCGCGCGCAGGGAGTCGTCAAGTGCTTCCGCTCGTCCGGAAAGGACGTGCGGGCGGTCGACGACGTGTCCCTGGCCGTCAGCCGGGGCGAGATCTACGCGCTCCTCGGGGCGAACGGATCCGGCAAATCGACGCTGATCCGCGTGTTCTCGACGCTGCTCGAGGCGGATGCCGGCACCGTGACCGTGTTCGGCCTCGACATCCGGTCTGACGAGCTCGCTGTGAAACGGCTGATCAACCGCGTCTCGGTCGAGGCCTCGTTCTTCAAGAAGCTCTCCGCGATGGAGAACCTCGTGTACGCGGGACGCCTGTACGGCGTACCCGCGCCGGACGCCCGGACCCGCTCACGGGAGATCCTGATCCGGCTCGGCATCGCCGCGGCACGCCACGACGAGCCGCTCGAGAAGCTCTCGCGCGGCATGCAGCAGAAGGTCGCGATCGCGCGCGCGTTCCTCACGTCACCGTCGCTCCTGCTGCTGGACGAGCCAACGACGGGGCTCGACATCCGCAGCAAGCGGGAGGTCCAGACGTTCGTGCGCGACCTTCGGGACGAGCACGATGCGACGATCCTGTTGACGACGCACGACCTCGATGAGGCCGAGCGCCTGGCCGACCGGGTCGGTGTCCTCCACGGTGGCAAGCTCGTGGCCGAGGGCACCCCGAGCGAGCTCATCGCCCGCTACGGCGGGCGCGGATCGCTCGAAGACGTCTTCATGACGATCACCGGGAGCAAGATCGAGGAGGCGGACAAAGGCGAGGAGGAGGCCGGCACGTGATCGCGGAGTTCGCGGCTCAAGCCAGCCTTGCCTACGCGTTCGTCGAGCGCGAGGTCGCGCTCATGAAGCGGTACTGGCTCTGGGAGGTCGTCTGGATCATCTACGGGATCGTGACCTCGCTGTCGGTCGCGTTCATCGGAATCGCCGCGCCAGCGATCTCGGGCAACGCGGTCGACCCCGCGACCACCTCGCGATTCGTCCTCTATCTGCTCGTCGGCACGATCGCCTGGCGCTTCATGGGCCTCGTGTTCGAGAACATCGCGGAGATCATCGCGTGGGAGCGCTGGGAGGGCACGATCGAATACACGTTCATGGCGCCCGTCCCTCGGCTCACGCACCTCGCGGGCATGGCCGGCGGCACCATCGTGCGCGCGGTCGTGTTCAGCGTCACCACGCTCTTCGCCGTGATGCTGTTCATCCCGGTCGACCTGTCGCACGCGAACGCGCTCTCGGCGATCGTCATGCTCGCCGTCGGCACGGTCGCGTTCATGGGTCTGGGCATCGCGTCCGCGGTGTTCCCCTTGATCTGGACGGAGAAGGGCCTGCAGATGGCCTACATCGTCCAGGCCATCGTGCTGCTCGTATCGGGCGTCTACTACCCGACGAGCGTTCTCCCGGGATGGCTGCAGGCGCTCTCGGTGATCTCGCCCGCGACGTACGTGATCGAGGGGATGCGCCGCGCCCTGCTCGATGGCGCGGACCTCGCGTCGCTGTGGCCGCTCGTCTGGCCGGCGCTGCTCGTCGGCCTGCTGTCGATCCCGATCGGCCTCCGCGCGTTCGTGGCCGCCGAGCGGTACGCGAAGCGGACCGGCCGGTTGAAGCGGAGCGGCTAGGAGGCCGGCCCCGCTAGGCTTTCCAGATGGGACGCCTACCGCCAGCGCCGCCGGCCCAGCGAGGCGACGAGACCGAGGACTTCCACGGCGAGCGCATCGCCGACCCGTACCGCTGGCTCGAGCGCGACGGTACTGCGGCCCGCGCCTGGACCGACGCCCAGAACGCTCGGACCCGCGCCGCGCTCGATGCCGTACCGGAGCGGGCGTACTTCGCCGCACGGCTCCGTGACCTCCTCGGGGTCGGCCTGCTCGGCGTGCCCCAACCGGTGGGGGATCGCGTGTTCTACGAGCGCCGGTCCGCCGGCGCGCGTCAGATGGTCCTGTTCGTGCGCGAGGGCGGCCGGGAGCGGGCGATCATCGATCCGAATCAGCTCGATACCGCGGGCCTCATCGCGCTCGACTGGTGGTACCCGTCGCCCGATGGCGCGCTCGTCGCCTACGGGCTGTCACACGGCGGCACCGAGATGTCGACGCTCCACGTGCTCGACGTCGCGACCGGCGATCGGCTGCCGGACGAGATCCCGCACACCCAGCGCGCCCGGGTGGCCTGGTCCGGGGACGGCTTCTACTACACGGTGCACCCGGTGCCCGGCAGCGTGCCGCCCGGTGACGAGCACTACTACCGCAGGGTCCGGTACCACCGCCTCGGGGACGATCCATCCGGCGATCCACTCGTCTTCGGCGATGGCCGTCCGAAGGAGTCGCTGCTCAGCGTGGCCGCGGACGCCAAGGGCCTCTGGGTGGTGCTGTCCGCCGCGGAGGGCTGGAGCCGCAACGATCTCTATCTGCTGTCGCGCGACGCGGGGTCCGACGGCCCGCGGGTCATGATCGAAGGCGCCGATGGGCTGAGCCAGCCGACCGTGGCCGGTGGGCGCATCTGGATCCGCACCAACGTCGGCAGCCCGAATTACCGCATCGATGTCGCGGATCCGAGCGCGCCGGACCAGTGGCGCACGGTGGTACCGGAGAGCGAGCACCCGATCGA
>DATCOR010000012.1:0-12256 GCA_036564585.1 Candidatus Limnocylindria bacterium
AAGCCCGACGACGAGCTTGTCCACCCGCGGGGCGCTCCCGCCGAAGAATCTGCGCACATTCCTCCCTAGACGCCACTGTGGCCCGCACCCGCATTACCGGGTGGGGCCTGGGTTAGGCGTATTCAGCTGCCTTCAGGATAACGCGGCAGTGCGACCATAGCGGCGATGAAGTTCCCCGAGTTCTCGATGGAGCGCATGCAGTCGACCTGGGAGCACCGGGTGAAGTACGACCTCTCCGAATCGGGCCTCGAGGCGCTCACGCTCGAGGACGCGGTGCGTGATCTCGATGCGCTCCGGACCGAGCGCCTGGGCTACGCGAATGGGATGGGCCGCGATCAGACCCGTGCGCTCGTCGCCGCGTTCCACCCCGAGGCGACGCGCGACAACGTGCTCATCACGACCGGGACCAGCGAGGCGAACTTCCTTGCGCTCGCGACGCTGGTCGATCCCGGCGATGAGGTCGTCATCGTCATGCCGAATTACATGCAGCTCCATGGCATCGCGCGCGGGCTCGGCGCGAAGGTGACGGAAGTCTGGCTCCGCGAGGAGTGGGGCTGGCGGCTCGATCTCGACGCGCTGCGCGCCGCGGTGACGAAGAAGACGAAGGTCGTCTGCGTCTGCAACCCCAACAACCCGACGGGCCAGATCCTGAGCGCGGCCGAGGTCCTCGACGTCGCGACGATCGTCGAGGCGCAGGGCACCTGGCTGCTCGCGGACGAGGTCTATCGCGGCGCGGAGCGGCTGGCGCAGGAGACGTCCACGTTTTACGGACACCACGACCGGATCATCGTGACCGGCGGGCTCTCGAAGGCGTACGGCCTCCCCGGCCTGCGGATCGGCTGGATCGTCGCGCCCCCCGAGCGCATCGCGGCCGCGTGGGCGATGAAGGACTACACGACGATCGCGCCGGCGACGCTCTCCGAGCTCCTCGCGGAGATCGCCCTCGCGCGACGCGAGCAGCTCTTGAAGCGCGCGCGCCATCTGTTGAACGAACGCTGGCCGATCCTCGAGTCGTGGGCCGCGGCGCACGCGCAGGAGCTCCATTGGGTCGCGCCCGCGGCCGGCGGGATCTGCTTCTTCGGCTACAGCTTCCCAATCGAGTCGACCGAGCTCGTGGATCGGCTCATCCGGGACTGGGGCACGATGGTGGTCCCGGGAGCCCACTTCAACGCCGAGCGACACCTTCGCATCGGCTTCGGGATGCCCACCCGGATCCTGCGCGGCGGACTCGAGGCGATCGATCGGGCCCTGGTGGCACTCGCCGACTAGCTGAAGGGCTTCGTGACCATGAGAAAGACGAAGAAGACGACCATCGCGATCGTGTACCACGTCAGATAGCGCGCGCTCGGCGCAAGCGCGGTCGCGAGGAGCTCGCCCGACGGGCGCTCGTCGGGTGACGCGATCGCGAGCTCATCCATGCGACGGAACCAACGGGCGCCGACCGTGGCGTGGAGCGCGAGCGTCAGAGCGAACAGGATGTACGCGATGACGAGCCACGGCGCGAACAGGTTCAGCGCTCCGGTCCAGGCGGTGAGCAGGCCGAGCCCGAGACCCGTGAGGAACAGGACCGGCATCAGCATCACGAGCCGGCGTGATTGCGCGAAGAACGTCCGGATGCTGCGCACATCGCCCGTGCCGGCGATGCGATGCGCCATGAGGTCCGTCCCGACGCTCACCCCGACCGCGCAGAACATCGCTGCGATGTGCAGGAACTTGACGAAAAGCACGACGCTCACTTCGGGCCTCCCCATCGGCGCAACGGCCGTGTGTATTGGATAGACTTATAGTATGGTGAAATTAACGACGCGCGTCAAACGGGCGAAGCGCCCGTATCGATCGACGAACAGGGCAGCTCAGGCGCGCGAAACGCGCCGGGCGGTTATCGACGCAGCGACCCGGCTATTCGTCGAGCGCGGATACGGCGTGACGACGATCGACGCGATCGCTGCGTCGGCGGACGTCGGCCGAGCGACGGTCTTCGCGACGGTCGGCGGCAAGGCCGCCCTATTGAAGGCCGCATACGACGTTGCGCTCGTCGGCGACGACGAACCGGTGGCCTTCCCAGACCGGCCGGCGTCACGCAAGGTCATGGCCGAGCCGGACGCGGCGCGCATGCTCACCGCGTACGCGGCGATCCTGACGCCGGTCTCGCAGCGGCTCGGGCCGATGTACGAAGCGGTACGCGCCGCACCGGGCGCCGATCCCGCCGCGAAGACGGTCTGGGACAAGGTCCGGGCCGAGCGTCGGATCGGAGCCCGAAACCTAGTCCGGTTGGTCGAGGACCGGAAGGCACTGCGCCGTGGTCTCGACCCCGACGCTGCGGCCGATGTGGTGTTCGTGCTGATCGACCCGGGCCTGTACCAGGTCCTGGTCCGGGAGCGCGGCTGGCGCCCGAGTGCGTATCAGGACTGGATCGGCGAAACGCTCTGCGCCCAGCTTCTTGGCCCGGAGACCGGGCGCGCGCACACTGGGCCGGCACATAAGCGCAAGGAGAACTGACGTGACCTTGAGCCTGGCTCTGATCCTCGCGCTCATCGCGCTGGTCTGCGGGATCCTGATGCTCGTCGCGGGCCGGTGGTCCAAGTGGCCTCTCGCTGCAATCGCGATCATCTGCCTCGCTCTGAACCAGAGCGGATTGCTCGGCCGCATCCAGTGACCGCGGGCCGCGTGGGCGGCCGCCGGTCAACAACGAATCTCTGATGGCCCAGCGGCCGATCCATTTGCTCGAGGCGGGCATCGTGACCGAGCAGCGCTTCATGGGCGTGGCCGAGGCGCCCGCGGCCCTCGGGCCGGCCTTCATGAAGCGGCTCGGGCCGGAGAAACGGGTGCGCGTCCCGTTCAACCCGCGTGACCGGTGGCTGACCGCGGCGCGCGAGGCCTGCATCCTCCTGTCGGATGCGGTCCAGACCTCGCTCAACGCCGGCGCGCGGGTCGCGATCCTCGGCGGCGAATGCACCCTCGTCGCCGGATCGCTTTCCGGCGCGCTCACCGTCGTGCCCGAGCTGCTGCTCGTGTACTTCGACGCGCATGGCGATTTCAACACCGTCGCGACGACTCCGTCACATTTCGTCGGCGGGATGTGCCTCGCGCACGTCTGCGGCAAGCAGGTCGCGCCGCTGCTCTGGCCCGGCGTGAAGAAGATCGCCGAGGACCACACCTATCTCGTCGGCGCCCGCGAGCTCGATCCAGGCGAGGTCGGCAACCTCTCGCGCTCCAAGGTCCACCGGATCGCGTTCGATCGCGATCTCGTCGATGCGCCGTCGCTCCTTTCGGGCGTGCGGCGCAAGCCCATCTGGCTGCACGTCGACCTCGACGTCGTCGATCCGCGCGAGCTCGCCGCGGTGGCACTGCCGGTCGGCGGCGGGCCGACGCTCAAGGCGCTGAGCGAGCTGATCGCCTCGGTCGCGCAGGTCTCGGACGTGCGCGGTGTCGAGATCTGCGGTTACGACGCACGGAAAGACCCCGAGGCGCAGCTTCCCGGGGTCCTCGCAGAGGCCTTCGGTGGGGTGTTCGGCTAGGTCGCTACTCGCCGCCGATCGTGTAGCGGAGCTTCACCTCGGCGAGCCACTCCTCGAGCGCCCGGGTCAGCTTGTCGGTCGATTGGGACAGCTTGGAGATCCGGTGGGTGCGCGGCGGCTCCGGCAGCGGTCGCGCCACCGAATGCTCGCCGGGCTGTGTGGCATGTAGCGCCATCTTCGGCCTCTCTCTCGCGACGTGATGCGTTTGCGGGTAAGTATCTGCAAGCACCGAGCCGAAGTGGGTGCGTTATCAGTGCCGATTCCGTGTCCAGACCGTACCTAGGGTCAGGCGGCTTTGTCGAGCTCCACGGCCGGCTGGTCGATCGCGGGAGCCCGGAGCGGCAGCACCACCCAGGCCGCCACGAGGAGCACGAACGCGCCGAGTGCGATGAGGTCCATGAGTTCCTCCTTCACTTCTGCTGCGCCGCATCCGGCGCAGCCGCTTCTTCAGTCGAGCTGGTACGCGATCTCGCCGTGCTGTGAGCGATCGAGCCCAAGGGACTCCTCGTGCTCGCGAACGCGCATCCCGATGGTGAGGTCGATCGCCTTCACGATCACGAAGGTGGCGATCGCCGCGTAGATCCAGGTCGCGCCGACCGCGATGAGCTGCGTGACGAGCTGCTGCGGGTTGCCGAAGAACAGACCGTTCGCGCCCGCGGTGTTGATCGCGACGGTCGCGAAGAGGCCGGTGGCGATGGCGCCCCAGGTGCCGCCGATGCCGTGCACGGCCCACACGTCGAGCGCGTCATCGACCCGGAGGCGCGGCCGGAGCTGCAGCGCGACGTAGCAGAGGACGCCCGCGCCGAGGCCGATGATGATCGAGCCGGACACGTCCACGAAGCCGGACGCCGGCGTGATCGCGACGAGACCTGCGACCGCGCCCGCGGCCATCCCGAGCACGCTCGGGCGGCCGCGGTGGATCCACGAGACGGTGAGCCAGGTGAGGCCGGCCATCGCGGCCGCGGTGTTCGTCACCACGAACGCGCTCGTCGCGAGGCCGCCCGACATGAGCGCGCTGCCGGCGTTGAAGCCGAACCAGAGCAGCGACGCACCGAGGATGGTCATCGTCGCGTCGTGCGGCTCGCTCGTCTTCAAACGGCGGCCGATGAGGATCGCTGCGACGAGCGCCGACACGCCGCTCGAGATATGCACGACGGTGCCGCCGGCGAAGTCGAGCGCGCCGAGCGCGTGCAGCCACCCACCGGTGCCCCAGACCCAGTGCGCGATCGGGTCATACACGAGCGTCGACCAGAGAAGCGCGAAGATCACGTAGGCCTTGAAGCTCACACGCTCGGCGAACGCCCCGGTGATGAGCGCGGGCGTGATGACCGCGAACATCATCTGGAACGCCATGAACGCTTGATGCGGAACGGTCGCCGCGTAGTCGGGGTTCGGGGCGAAACCGACACCCTTGAGTGCGACCCAGCCGAGCCCGCCGATGAGGCCGGCGCCGGTGTCCGGCGAGAAGGCGAGCGAGTAGCCCCAGAGCACCCACTGCACCGAGATGAGGCAGAGGATGAAGAACGAGTGCGTGAGCGTGGAGAGCACGTTCTTCTTCCCCACCAGGCCGCAGTAGAAGAAGCCGAGCGCCGGTGTCATGAGCATCACGAGCGCCGCTGACATCAGGAGCCAGGCGGTGTCCCCGGTGTCGATCTGCATGGCCGGACGCTATGCGGGGCGCATGCCGGAGACAGTGGCCGGTCGGCTCGCGCAACGTCGCGGTTCGGTGCCCGACGCGCGGCTCGCTCGCTACTCCGTCGAAACGGTCTGGTCGACGATCTCGCCACCCGGCCGGATGGCGAGGAACGTGGCGGTCACGTCGTCGGCGAGCGCGCGCACCGTGCGCGCGGCGTCGTCTTGGCCCGACCCGAGCAGCGCGCGGCGGTAGCCGCCGAGCAGATCGCGGAGCGCGGGAAGCTCATCGTCGTGCGGAACGCCGACGTGGACCTTCGCGCCCTTTGCGAGCCGGGCGCGGATGCCGTCGCGGTCGATGCCCCGCGGCCCATCGATCCGTACGAACACGACGCCGCCCGACATGCCCGAGCAGATCCACCGTCCTGGGTCACCGAGCACGACCGCGGTGCCGGCGGTCATGTACTCGAACGCGAAGCCGCCGAGGTCGCCGCCGAACACGACCTCCGCGCCGGACAACCGGATGCACGCACGCGCGTCGGCCGCGCCCTGCACGAAGAACCGTCCGCGCTGCGCGCCGTACGCGAAGCACTTCCCGACGCCGCCGTCGACGAACGAACCCGCGGCGTTCGGCGCCTTGAGGATCGTGACCGTGCCGCCGAGCGCGGTCTTCGCCGCGCCATCCTGCGCGCCGCCGCCGAGATCCAGGTGCACACCATCCGTGAGGTACGCGCCGAAGCCGTTGCCGGCGACCGACCCCGTACGGATGGGCGTTCGCTGCGGCGGCGGCGAGGCGCCGCCGATCCGCGCGCGCGCCAACGATCCGGAGCCCGCGGTCCCGAAGAAGCGATGCGCGCTCGAGAGCGGCTCATCCGCGACGGCCTGGATCGCTCCCGCCGGCACGAGCGCGCCGGTCCGGATGGCCTCGCCGGCCGGCTCCAGGAACGCGGCGAGGTCGAGACGATCGCGCGCGCGGACTTGCTCGAGGAGGTCGGTGCGGCCGACGAGATCGCGCACGCTGGTGAGGCCGAGCTCGGCCACCAGGCGCGCGAGCTCCGTCCGCATCGCGCCGAAGAACCGCTCGAGCTGGGCGACCGCGCGGTCGAACTCCTGTGGCTCGAATCGCTTCATCCCGCGGTCCGCGGCTTCCGCAGCCGTCTCGATCTGCGTCGCGATCCCGACGTGGCACGTGTCGAGCTGGCAGCCGCGGCAGATCGTGCAGCCGATCGCCACCATCGCGAGCGTCCCGAAGCCCACGCGGTCGGCGCCCAGGCAGAGCATCTTCACGACGTCGAGCGCGCTCTTCATCCCGCCGTCACACCAGATCTCGACGCGATCGCGCAGACCGCTCCGCACGAGGGCACGGTGCGCTTCGACGACGCCGATCTCGGCCGGCAGGCCCGCCCGCCGCAGCGCGTGCTGGCGCGCGGCACCGGTGCCCCCGTCGTAGCCGGAGACGGTGACGATGTCGGCGCCGGACTTCGCGATACCGGTGGCGATGATCCCGATGTCCGGCACCGCGGGCACCTTCACCGACACCTTCGCGTCGGGGTTCACCGTCTTCAGCTCGCGGACCACCTGCGCGAGGTCCTCGATCGAGTAGATGTCGTGATTATTGGACGGCGAGATGAGGTCGACTCCCGGTTTCGCGTTCCGCGCGAGGGCGACCTTCAGCGAGACCTTGCGTCCCGGCAGGTGGCCGCCCTCGCCGGGCTTCGCGCCCTGGCCGATCTTGATCTCGAGGTAGCGCGACGAGTTCGCGAGGAGCGCCGACACGCCGAAGCGGCCGGACGCGATCTGCTGGCCCCGCCACTTCGGGTATTTCCCGAGGAGATCCGGCAGCTCGCCGCCCTCGCCGTTGATGCAGAGGATGTCGAGCCGCTTCGCGGCCTCGGCGTAGGCGCGGTACGCCGTCTCGCCCTGCGAGCCGAACGACATCGACGAGATGTAGAACGGCGCGCTGTGCTCGCCCGCGGTCGTCGAGGCCTCGTCCGCGGGCGGACCCGCGGGCCGGATGTCGAGCGCGTGCCGCAGCGACACCGGATGCTCCGCCTCGATCGAGGCGAGCTTCTCCGCGTACGCCGCGTAGGCGGTCTCCCCGCTCGCGACGCCCAATGCCGCCTTCCAGAGGCGCGGGTAGATCCGGAATGCTGGCTCGAGCCGCGCGGGCGTGCGCTCGCGAAGCATCGTGGCGCGCTCGAAGCCGTCGCGCGCGATCGCGTCCCAGCCCAGGCCGGCCGACGCGCTCGCTCCGAAGGTCCGCACACCGAGGAAGTCCGCGAGCTCGGGCGCGAGGCCGATCGCGGAGAATGCGCGACCGTAGCCGCGGACCTCGTGCATGCCCAGGGTCGAGCAGACCTTCTCGATGCCCTTGCGGAGCGCTTCGACGAGATTCGGCAGCGCGTCGGGGTCGCCCGTGCCGAGCGCGTGCTCGAACAGCAGGTAGGGGTTCGCCGCGTCGGCGCCGAGGCCGAGCGCCACGACGACGTCGTGGAGATTACGCAGGCTGCCTGCGGACACGAGCAGCGCGCATTCGCGCCGCAGCGACCCGTTCGCGACCGGGATCGCGCGCAGCGCCCGATCCGCGGCGGCGATCACGAGCAACGGATCGATCCACGCGCGGCCTTCGGCTCGAACGGCGCGGTCGCGCACGAGCACCACGCGCGTGCCGGTCCGGACGGCGCGGGTCGCGGCCGCCGCCAGCCGGCTCAGCGCGTCGCGCGGATCCTCGGCCCAGTCGCGGTCCGCCTCGAGGACGACCGCCGCGCGGCGGCCCTGCGCCGCGAGCTCCGCGACGAGATCGTCGACGAGCCACGTGCCCGCGGCGCGCGCGAGCGGCCGCAGGTCGTCGAGCGCGATCGCGCTCTCGGGCGCGTGGCCGCCGAGCAGGAGCGGCACGCGGAGCTCGATCCACGAGCGTGCGCGGCCGCCGCCGTCGATCGGCGGCCGAGGCCCGATGACAACGCGAGTCGAGAAGTGCTCGATCTCACGTTCGCGGTCGATCGCCGGATTGGTGACGACCGCGACGGTCTCCTGCAGGTAGTCCGCGAGGTTCGCGCGCTTCGTCGCGAGCGCGGCCAGCGGCCCGTCGTAGCCGAGCGAGCCAATGAGCTCGTTCCCCGTCTCCTCCATGAACGCGGCCTGCTTCACGTCCTCGGGCTCGTAGCCGAATGCAGCGAGCTGCTGCTCGCGGCGGATCGCGAGATCTTCGACCTCGTCCGGCATGACGCTGAGCTCCACCCGGCGACCTAGCCGCTTCGCGACGGCCTCCGGCGCGACCGTCGGCCCGCCGGTCTCGAGCCTGCGGCGATCGTCGGCCGGTGCGCAGCCACGCTTGGCGCGGAGCGCGACGAAGCGCGCGCGGAGGATCCGATCATCGAGGTACCGCCAGCCGCGCGCCGTCCGTTCGAGCCCGGCGTGCTCGCCCGGCGCGAGCGGCCGTGGGTCAGTGCTGTAGCGCTCGAGCGGGATGAACCCGCGTTCGCTCGCGAAGACGTGTGCCTCGTCGGTCTCGACATGCCACAACGGGCGCAGGCCCATCGCGTCGACACCGACGAGGCAGAGGTCACCCATTCGCGCGAGGAACGCTGCCGGACCCTGCGCGTACGGACCGAATGCCGCGCGCGCTCTGGTGTACGCGTCCTGGGCCTGCGGATCCATCCGCCGGACTTCGCTCACGATCGGCGGGAACAACAGCTGGAGCGCCTCGATGGGATCCAGGCCCCGGCCGAGCACGAGCCCGCGCAGGGTGGCATCGACATCTTGTGAATCGCTTCCGTCGCGCGAGAGCGCGACGCCGAGCGAGGCCACCTCGTCGCGCAGCCGCGAGATCGAGTTGATCTCGCCGTTGTGCGCGAACGCGGCGAACGGCTGGACGCGCTCGAAGCTCGTCGTCGTGTTCGTGGCGTAGCGGTTGTGGCCGAACGCCATCGAGGTCCGGAACCGCGGATCGGCGAGGTCGGTGAAGTACCCCGCCAGCTGCTGCGGGTGGCCGCGCAGCTTGTACACGACCGTGCTGCGCGAGAGGCTGACGATCGTCGCGAGCGTCTCGCGCTCGACCTCGATGCCGACGCGATACAGCCGGCGACCGGCGCGCCGCGCCGGACCGAGGACCTGCAGCGCGAGCTGCCAGAACCGCGGCTCGCCGGCCTTCGCGCGCTTACCGAGCGCCGCGCTTCGAGTCGTCCCGTGACGCTCGAGCAGGATCCGGATGCGATGCCGCGCGAAGATGCGGCGGACCTCGGCCTCGACGATCTCGTCGTCACCGGCCGGCACGAAGACATGCGCGACCGCGAACCGCCGGTCGAGGATCTGCGAGGGATCCAGGCGCGCGCCGGCGAGCGCATCGGCCCAGAGCTCGCGCGGGATGTCGCAGAGGATGCCCGAGCCGTCGCCCTCGCCGTCGATCGAGCCGCTGCGGTGCGCGAGGCATTCGAGCCCGCGGATCGTCTCGGCGAGCACCTCGCGGGTCGGCCTGCCGTCCTTCTGCGCGATCGCCACCAGCGCGCAGGCGTCCCGCTCGTCCATGGAGGGACGCTAAGCAGCCGCGCAGTGACGGGTCAGGTCCACGACGGTTGTCGTTCGGTGCTCGCCGCCGTCACACTTCGCGTAGTGAAACCGCGTGTGGCCTGGATCTGCGCGGTCGTCAATGGCGCAGCCGCGCTCGCGCTCGCCACCGTGCTCGTACCCGGCGTCTCGCTCGCGCCGACGCCCGTCGGCGCGGCGTACGTCGCGGGCCACCTCCTCGCGTGGCGTACCGGTTGGACGCTCTGGATGGCCGCCGCGCTCTCACTGCTCGCCTTCTTCTGGTGGTGGGGATCGCGGCTCGGCTGGCCCGCGATGGCCCGACTCGCCGTCGCCGTCGCCGCGATCGGGGTCGTCGCGGACCTGACGGCGGAGTCCGTGCTGATCGCGTGGACCGGGGACCGGACATTCGACGTCGGCGGACCGCTCCGGGTCAGCGGGATCGTGGCCAACGGTCTGTACAGCGTCGCCGGGGCGATGCTCACCGCGAGGACAGGCGGCCTGCCGCGCTGGCTCGCGCAATGGTCGTGGACCGTCTGGCTGCTCGGCTTCGGACTGGCGCTCGCCGCCGCAGCCGGGAGCGACGAAGGCAGCCGCGTCCTTACCGCCGCTCTGTTCGCGCTCTTCATTCCGTGGCTCGTCGTCTTCGGGCGGAGGATCGGCTGAGACGCGTGCTGGTCCTCGGCGCGCGCGGCTTCTTCGGCCGGCATGCGGTCGCGCTCCTACGCGCGGACGGCATCGCGGCCGTGCCGATCGGTCACGATCAGGCCGACGTCGAAGACCGCGCCTCGCTCCGATCGCTCGTCCATGCGAACGACGTGCTCCTCGACACGGTCGGCCCGTTCCAGCGGCGCACGCACGCGCTCCTCGACGTCGCGCTCGAACGGCAAGCCGATCTCGTGGACCTCTCCGACAGCGCGTCATACGCGCGATCGATCGGCGAGCGGAGCTCGGACATCGCAGCGCAGGGCATCGCGGTCCTCACCGGCTGCAGCGCGGTCTCAGCGGTCGTGGCGACGCTCGTGCGAGCGAGCGATGTCGGCGATCCCCTGCGCGTCGACGCGTGGCTCGCGCCGGCGTCGCGGGACACGGCGAACGTCGCGACCGCACGCTCGTTCCTGGAGTCCGTCCGGTCATCGGCGATGCGTACGTGCGAGTTCGCGCCGGTGCGCGGCCTGCCGGTCGAGAGTGGGCTCAGCGTGCAGCTGCCCGCGATCTGGCCGGGTCTTCGAGATCCGGCCTTCTGGGTCGATCCGCACACGCCGGGAGCCGTGCCGCTGCTCGGCCTTGCAGCCCGTTCGGCCGTCGCGCGACGCGCGCTGGACGCGCTCGTGCCGCTGGGCGTGCGGCTGGCCCGGCTGGCCGGCACTCGCGCGGGCATCTTCGCGGTGCGGGTCGAGGGATCTGCCGGGATCGCGCGATGGGTGCTCCGCGCGCCGCGCGGGAGCTTCCTGCTGGCCCTCGGTCCGGCGACGATCGCCGTACGCCGCCTCGCCGCGGGCGATCGCGAGCCGGGCGGTCTCGTGCCCGCGGATCGGCAGGTCACGACGGATGCGCTGTTCGCGTACCTCGACCGTCATGGGATCGCGGTGACGCGCGATCAGCCGAGCTTGTAGCCCACGCCCCGCACGTTCGCCGGGATCGGCGCGCCGGCCGCCTCGAGCTTCGAGCGCAGCCGCGCGAGATGCGCCTTCAGCCACTCCGGATCGGGGTCGCGCTCCTCGGGCCAGCCCGCGCGGAGCAGGGCTTTGCGATCGACGAGCTCGCCGGGCCGCGCGGCGAGGGCCGCGAGGAGGCGGAACTCCGTTGGCGTGAGCGGCAGCTCCTCGGCTCGCATGCGCGCGGTGTGCGCGCGTGCGTCGATGACGAGCCCGCCGATCGCGCTCGCGGTCGCCGGTCCGGCGTTCGGTGGCGCGCGCCGGAGCAGGGCGCGCACGCGCGCGAGCAGCTCCTTGCGCCCGAACGGCTTCTCGAGGTAGTCGTCGGCACCGAGGTCGAGCAGCTTCACGCGCTCGTCCTCGCCCTTCTCGCCGGTCAGCATGAGGATCGGGGTCTGGGCAACGGCGCGGATGCGCTTGCAGATCTCGTCGCCGCTCATCTTCGGCAGCCTGCGGTCGAGGATGACGAGGTCCGGCAGATCCTCGGCGTGACGGCGCAGCGCGGTCTCGCCGTCGTACGCGGTGAGGAGGTCGTAGCCCTCCGCGCCGAGCAGCGACGCGACCATGCCGACGAGCGCGCGATCGTCGTCGACGATCAGGACGCTCGTCACCGGTCGTCGCCTCGCGCGAGCGGCACGCTGAACGCGAACACGCTGCCGGGATCGCCGTCCGGCGGGTCCTCGAACCACAGCGCGCCACCTTGAGCTTCCGCCACCCGGCGGCAGGAGAAGAGTCCGATGCCCGCGCCGGAGATCTCGTCCGAACCGAGCCGGACGAAGGGCTCGAAGATCCGGCGGCGATCCTCGGGTGGGACGCCGGGCCCTTCGTCGGCGACGCGCACGACCGCCCGATCCTTCTCCCTGGCGACGGACACCGTGATGCCGGTGCCGGCGGGCGCGTACTTCGTCGCGTTGTGCACGAGGC
>DATCOR010000026.1:0-1744 GCA_036564585.1 Candidatus Limnocylindria bacterium
CAGCGCTCCAGGGCGAGCTCGCGTTCAAGGCCGCGAGCCTGTTCGTATTCCAGTTCGTGTTCAACCTCCTGCCGATCCTCGAGCTCGACGGCTACCACGTCCTCGTCGACGCGCTCGACGCTCCGTTGCTCCGCCAGCGTGCCATGTGGTTCGTGCGGACCGCGGCCATCCGGAAGTTCCGGGCGCGCGCGAAGTGGACCGGCGAGGAGATCGGCCTCGCCGCGTTCGGCGGGATGGCGATCGTCACCTCCCTGGGCACGCTCGTCCTGTCGATCCTCCTGTGGCGATCGCGCATCGTCGTCGCGGCCACCGAGCTGCTGGCCGGCGGGCCGGTCGGCATCCTCGTGCTTGCGATCCTCGTCCTCGTATTCGTCGGGCCGCTCGCCGTCGCGGTGATCGCGCGGCTCGTCGGGATCGCCAAGACGAGTATCTCGCTCGCCGGGGCGCGCAGTCGCGCGGCCGCCGCGCGCGAACACGGCGCCCGCGTCGCGATGCTGTCGCGGGTGCGGTTCCTGGCCGGTCTGCCCGGACCGACGCTCTCGGCGCTCGCGTCGCATCTGCGCGTCGAACGGGTCGATGCCGGCCACACGGTGATCACCGCGGGCAGCGTCGGCGACCGGTTCTATCTCGTCCGCTCTGGGCGGCTGCAGGCCGTGGCGGCCGATGGAACGGTCCTCAGCCAGCTCGCGCCGGGCGAGGGCTTCGGGGAGCTGGCGCTCATCGACCGGACGCCGCGGAGCGCGACGGTGCAGGCGCTCGAAGCGAGCGAGCTCTGGTCCCTCGACAGCTCGCACTTCCAGCGATGGGTCCGCGATCGCTTCGAGATCGCGGCCCGGATCCGCGCCGATCAGGGCGAGCGGCAGGCACTCGCGAAGCTCCCGTTCTTCCGGGACCTCGAGGGTCGCGAGCTCGATCGGATCGCGGCGCGGCTCCAGACCCGGCGCTTCGAGCCGGGCGATGTGGTCATCCAGGCCGGCGAGAGCGGGGGCGGCTACTACGTCGTCCGGGAGGGGCAGGCCGACGTCCAGCTGCCGGATGGCCGGTACGTCCGGACGCTCGGACCCGGAGACGCGTTTGGCGAGCTTTCGCTCATCTTCGGCGTCCCGCGGACGGCCACGGTGACCGCAAAGGGGCCACTCACCGTCGCCGTGATGGGCAGGGCCGACTTCGCCGCGCTGGTCACAGCGTCGGGTGAATCGATGCGTGATTTCCGGACGAGAACGGGCCATTATGTCGGGGCCGGCCTCGGTGGGGCCGTTGGGGGAGCGTGAGTGGACTGCTGGATCTGCGAGCGACCGGCGCTCGCCGCCTGCCGGTTTTGCGGTCGGGGAGCGTGTCGCGAGCACGCCAAGAGCCACCCGTTCGTTCTCGATATCTATCGGGGCGCGAAGCGTCAGGCGCTACGCGCGCTCGTCGTGGAGGACGCCATTCACTGCGGTGTCTGCCGTCCGCGGGGCGAGCCCGTGGACATGCCAGAGCTCGAGTAGGGGAGGCGGCCGAGCGGGAGAGTTAGGTACATCACGGAAGGGGCGTGCCGGTGGGCATCGAAGGGGCTGGCCGCCCGGCGCACGATCGCACCAATCCACCAGGAAAGAAGGAGCACAGCGATGGCAAGCAAGAACCTAGGGGCAGTGATCCAGCGGGCGATCAGCGACGGGGCTTTCCGTCGCCAGCTTCAGTCCGACCCGGCCGCGGCGCTCCGCGGCTTCAACCTCACCGCCGACGAGATCGCAGCGATCCGCAG
>DATCOR010000029.1:0-5286 GCA_036564585.1 Candidatus Limnocylindria bacterium
GCGTGACGGCACGTTCCTCATCGAGAACGGGAAGATCGTGCGCGCGCTCGCGAACGTGCGCTACACGATGAGCGCGCTCGACCTGTTCGCCGGGATCGACCTGCTGGGGCCGCAGCGCCTCGTGCGCGACTGGTGGAGCACGAACGGGATGGGGTCGATCGTCTGCCTCGCGCCGGCGATGAAGGTGTCGCGCGCGACGATCACCGGGTCGAGCCCGACATGATCCGCGAGCTCCGGGGCGATCGACGTGATCGCCGCGACGCCCGCTCGCGAGGACGGCGACGACCGCGATCGTGATCGGCATCGTGAGCGTGAGCGCGCCGGCGCCGGCGAGCGCGAGGACCGCATGATCTCCTCGGTCGCATACGCGGACGACGAGATGTTGTCCGATGCGAAGACCGCGAGGCCTTTGAAGATCCCGACCCGCTCCTGGATCTCGAGGTCGCTCGGGATCGGGCGACCCACGAGGACGCGGCGGACACGATTCCAGACGACGCCACTGCCTGTTGACGCCTGCTCGGTCGCGACGAGGCGGCCGCTCCTACGGGTGAACCGGCCCCGGTACGTCGGCACGATCCGGACTACCCGGTCTCCGGGGAGCGCGCCCTGGCGCACCGTCACGTCGTAGGGATGCGCGGGATCCGGTACTGCGGTGGTCGGCCGCTCGTCAGGCGACGCCCCGCGCGGTCGCGGCTGCCCGGGGTCGACCGTCACCGCTCAGGTGTAACGACCGCGACGTCACGGCCGACTCAATTTCTGGACCGTTCGGCTCAACGAACGCTCAACGTTGGCAGGCGACTTGCCCACAGATGGTCAAACCAGGTCGGAGGAGACGCGAATGGATGCCCTTGCCCTGTTGAAGGAGGACCACGACAAGGCGAAAAAGCTGATGACCGAGCTCGAGGAGACCACCGAGCGCGGCGTCAAAACTCGCGAGCAGAAGTGGACCAGGCTCCTCAAGGTGCTGACGATCCACGAGAACATCGAAGAGGAGATCTTCTACCCAGCGCTCATGGAGCACCCCAAGGCGAAGGACATCGTGCTCGAGGCGATGGAGGAGCATCACCTCGTGGACGACATCGTCGAGCAGCTGAAAGACACGCCGTTCGACGACGAGCACTGGGGAGCCAAGTTCAAGGTCACGAAGGAGAACGTCGAGCACCACATCGAGGAAGAAGAGACCGAGATGTTCAAGGTCGCGCGCCAGGTCTTCTCGAAGGAAGAGCTCGAGGAGCTAGGCTCTCGGCTGGAAGCGACGAAGGCGGAGCAGATGCAGGACGCGATGCCCGAGCGCGACCAGATCGAGCTGTAGGAGGTTCGCGTGGGGATCATTGGCTGGATCATCATCGGTCTCATCGCCGGCGCGATCGCGCGGTGGCTCATGCCCGGGCCTGACCCGATGGGCTGGCTCGGCACCATCGTCCTTGGCATCGTCGGCTCGCTCGTCGGCGGCACGCTGCTGAACGTGCTGTTCGGCGGCGGGCTCGAGCTGAGCGCGGCCGGCATCCTCGGATCGATCCTCGGCGCGCTCATCGTGCTGTTCGTGTGGCGCCGGATGCGACCGGCCGCGAGCGTTCCCTAGCGGTCCGCGATCTCGCTGGCGCGCGCCGCGGTCGTCGCGGCGCGCGTCAGCTCGTCGAGCGACGCCGGGTTGACCGCGCTCCATTGGTGGCCGGTCGCCTCGCCGGCGGGGCAGAACGCCCACTTGCCCGCGTTGACCGTGAGTCCCGTCCCGTTCGGCGCCGACCGAGCCGGATGCGCCGCCGCTATGCAGATGAACCCGACCGTCCCCGTCTCCATCGCTTCCACTCCGACTGAATGGATTCGCGCCTACTGGCCTGTCCAGCAGCCGCCAACGGAGCGCCGAATGCAGACGCTGTGCCAGGTCCGGGGCCGCGGCTACCTCCGGAACTGCCGGAAGCGGCGTGGGTACCGACCGACCTTGGAACCTTCTTTCGGGATGATGCTGATCGAGCCATCCTCCTCGAGGACGGCGGCCGTGACGTCGGCGAGATCCGCGATGCCGTGCTGCCGGGCGGCCATCTCGAGCTCCTCGACGTCGATCCGCTCCTCGTCCAACGCGTCCTTGATCGGCTTGCCGTCGCGCAGGAGGAGCGTCGGCTGGCTCACGACGAGCCGCCGGAAGAACGGGACACGGCTGCCCCACCGGCCGACGGCGATGTTCACCAGTGTGAGGGTGGCGGCGGCGATGATGCCGCCCGTGAGCGAGTTGTCGCCGCCGGTCATCGCGTTCTGGACCGCGTTCGCGATGACGAGGATCACGACGAGATCGAAGGGCGTCATCTGGCCAAGCTCGCGCTTGCCGGCCAAGCGCAGCAGCACGAGCACGACCACATAGACGACGAACGTCCGCAGCAGGATCTCGTACCAGGGCGTGGTCATAACGAAGATGTTCACGGCGTCTCACCTCGGGCGAGGGCCTGCAGGTAGCGGATGATCGACCAGCGCTCGTCATCGGAGAGCCGCGGCTTCCCGGTCGCCGGATCGGTGAGGGACCAGGCCGGCATCGACGTGCCCGGGATGCCGTTCGAGATCCAGTAGAAGAGCTCGCCCGGCGCGTGCAGCGGCACGTGGACCTGGAGGTTCACCGGGTGCGGGAAGAGCGTCTGCGCGAGCGCGCCGTCACCCTTGGCCACTGGACCGTGGCAGAGCGCGCAGTTCGCCTGGAACAGCACCTTGCCCTTCGTGACCGTGTCCGCGCTGTCCGGTGTGGGGTTCTGCAGGAACCGCGCGGTGAATGGGACCGCCGGCGTTGGGATGTTCGGCGCGACCGTGTAGCCGATGACCAGTGCCACCGCGGCGAGGCCGGCAAGGATCCCGGCGGAGATCGCGGTGCGCCGGTACACCTCGCCGCGCCGCCAGCGCAGCACGGCGAGCAACGCGAACAGCACGATCCCGACGCCGAGAGCGATGGCGATCTGCTCGAAGCCTTGACGGCTGATGGTCGGGAGCGTCATGGCTGGCGCTCGTCACGGCCGTCGGTCACGACCGGAGCGGCTGGAACCCCATCCTTCCGCTTCTTCTTCTCCTTGCGGGAGGACCACCAATACAGTCCGCCGAAAATGGAGAGCGGGAGGACGATCTCGATGAGGAACTCATCGACGAAGGTCCCGTGGAGCAGGATCACGGACTCATGGTGACACGGTGAACGAGTAGTCGGCCGTGTCGGCCGGGCTCCCGATCTGGATGCGCATCGTCCACTTGCCGGCGCCGAGCGCCGGGATGTCGATGCTGTACCGGCCCGAGCCCTGCTCCGTCGCGGTGAACGAATCGCCCGCGAGCGGCTGACCGTCCTTCGCGACGATCGTGCCGCTGATCGCTCGTCCGGTCGCGGGGTTGCCGTTCTCGAGCACGACCACGCTGAGCTGGATCGGCGCGCCGGCCACCGGCGCGCTCGGGTCCGGGAACACGACGAGCGCGAACGACTTGGTCGTGAGCGCTGCCGCGGCGGCGGTCGTGCCGTTCGGCGAGATCGGGACGGTGAACAGCGCGGTCACGTCGTCCTTGCCGGGGATGCGGATGATGGTCTGCACCTTCCACGTGCCGTACATCGCAGTCGGGCTGCCGATCGCGACGTACTCGCCGGGGGCTCGCTCGTCGGCGACGAGCTCGGTCTGGCCCATGTCGTGTTCGACCATCGTGAACCGCAGCGCGACCTTCTCCGCGTTCGTCACCGGCTGCAGCCCCTCGTGCACGCGGAGCACGAACCGGTTGCGGCCCGGCGTCGACGTCGGCACGACGAGCTCGACGCGATAGGACGAGACGTGCTGGGTCTGATCGAACGCGGCGCCGGTCGGCTGGGCCGGCGGCGCGAGCGCGGTGAGGATCCCGGCTGCGACGAACACGCCCGCGAGCAGCACGGTCTCGACGGCCGTGCCGCGGATCAGGGCCCTTCGATCGCCGTGCGGGCCGTAGCGCAGCAGGTTGAACGCGGCGATGCTCAGCACGAGGACGAGCAGCAGTCCCTTCGCCAGGAGCGCGAGACCGTACGGCGTCTCGACGAGATCCTGGATCAGGACCAGCCGGTCGAGCGCCTGCAGCACGCCCGCGGTCACCAGCACGCCGACCGACGTCAGCGCGACGAGCGAGAAGCGCCACGTCGTCCGCGCGAGCGTCGCGTGGTCCGTCCGCGCGGTCCGCAGGTGGATCCACAGGAACGCGACGACCCCGCCGCTCCAGGTCGAGATGGCGAGAACGTGGATCAGGTCCAGGGTCATGTCCTTGTAGTCGCCGAGCGCGGTCGCATGCGACACGAGCGTCGCGGTGAGCCCGGCGCCGATCCCGCAGGCGAGCGCCGCGCGTCGCCGCATGACCGGGCCGAGCGCGGGCACCAGCGTCGCCGCGATCAGCACGCCCGCGACGAGCCGCAGGCCGAGGAAGAGCTCGAGGCGCGGCGGGATGCGGTCGCCCTGGGATGCGATGAGCGCCGCCGACCCGACGACGATGAGCCTGGCGGCGAGCCCGAGCAGCTGCCGCTCCCGCCGCTCCTCCGCGGCGTCGGCCGCGGCATGGACGATCAGGCCGAACAGCGCCGTGCCGATGCCGAGGGCGATGCCGGCGTACGAGAGCGCGCGTCCGGCGACCTCGAGGGCCGACGGCGGAGGCGACGCGTTCGGCACGTCCGGCAGTGCCGGCAGCGGGCCGTTGCCGATGACGAACGCGAAGCTGCCCTTGGTCTCGTGGCCGTCCACCGCCGAGACGGTCGTCCACGCGACCGTGTAGCCGCCGTCGCCGATCGGCTTGAGCCCGACCTTCAGGCCGTTCTGCTCGTCCGACGCGGTCGTGTTGCCGAGATCCCACCGCGCGCCTTTCTCGTCGAGCACCTGGATGTCGCTGCCCTTCGGATCGGGCGGCTCGCTGAACGCGATCCGGACCTCGGTCGGCGCCTTGACCAGGCGCGCATCGGCGGCCGGGTTGGAGTGGACGTAGTTCGAGTGCGCGTCGGCGGCGGTCGCGCCGGCCGCGGCGCTCGCGATGGCGAGCGCCGCGATCAGGGCGAGCCGGCGGAGCTGGTTCACCGGTGCCGCATCGCCGTGACGCCCGACGCGACGGAGACGACGAGCGCGAGTGCCGCGATCGCGATCGCGATCGTGAGCTTGGTACTTGTGTCCGCGAGCTGCTGGGCGAGATCGCCGGTCGAGGGGATCTGGTCCGGGAACTCCAGCCCGACGATGTCGATCACCGGATCGAACCGGTTCGGACCGGACTCGAACTTCTCGTCGACCTTCGTGGTCCCGGCCGTCCCGCTGATGTGGAAGGTGTAGT
>DATCOR010000043.1:0-2164 GCA_036564585.1 Candidatus Limnocylindria bacterium
CCGTCATCGACGCCCCGGACATCGACTCGGTCGACCGTGACAATCGCGAGCTCGCCGACTTACTGGTTGAGGCCTGCGATCTCTGCGTGTTCGTCACCACGGCGACCCGCTACGCCGACCTGGTGCCGTGGGAGGTGCTGCGCCGTGTGCGGGAGCGCGGTCTTCCGCTCGTCGTTGTGTTGAACCGCCTGCCGGATGATGAAGAGGATCGGGCGGCGGTCGTTGCAGACGCGAGGCGGCTCTTCCGCCAGGCAAGCACACGAAGCGACGAGGAGCCGATGGACCTGATCGCGATCGATGAGGGAGACATCGAGCCGCGCGTGAACGGTCTTGCGCGCGAAAAGGCACGGCCGCTTCTCGAGCGCATCGATCGTCTTGCTGCTACGGCCGACGAGCGCCGTGCAATAGCGACCCGGGCACTTGCGGGTGCGCTCAGGGGCCTCGCGCCGCTCTCCCACGCGGTCGCCGACGATCTCGAGCACGAGGCCATCGACGCTGATGCATTGCGGCGAATCGCCGCGTCGATGTACGCCACAGAGCTCGGGTCGCTGGCCGGCGAGCTGCAGGGCAGTCTCATCCTGCGCGCGGAGGTGCTGCGACGATGGAACGACTTCGTCGGGGCGGACCAGGTCGCGAGATTCATCTCCACAGGTATCGGCAGGCTGCGCGCGATGGTGCTGACCGTGTTCCGCGGCAGGACGGCCGCGCCCGTGACGATCATCGAGGCGGAATTGACGAGCACGCTCGAGGCGCTCGGGTTGCGTCACGCGACCGAAGCCGCGCGGCGGACGGCGATGGCGTGGTCCGACCGCCCCGGAACCGCGGAGGTGATTGCTGGCCATCACGGGCTGTGGTCCGCGTCCGAAAGATTCCGCCCGGCCATCGAGGAGGGCCTCGGAGAATGGATGCGCGGGATCGTCGAGGACGTTCGTTCGCATGCCGGCCGCAAGCGCACGGTCGCTCAGGTCTCCGCGCTCGGCGTGAACGCGGTCGGCGTGGCCGTGATGCTCGCCGTGTTCGTGAACACGGCCGGCCTGACCGGCGCCGAGGTCGGGATCGCCGCCGGGACGGCGATCCTCAATCAGAAGCTCCTCGAAGCGATCTTCGGCGAACGTGCGATGGCAGAGCTTATCGCCAACGCCCGCGAACGGCTCATGACGCTCCTGACCACGCTCTTCGAAGATGAGCGCAAGCGTTTCGAGGAGCTCGTGCCCGCGCCGGGAAGCATGCGCGAGCTCGCCACAGAGCTACGCGCCGCGGTCGACGGTATCGTCGCGTGAGCATCGATCGCTGCCTTGCGAACCTGGACGAGGCGATCGAGGCCGCGAACGCGCTCGGCCTCGACTCCAGATCCGCCGTCGCGACTCGCGACACGGTTCGTGCGCGGCTTGGCTTCCCAAGTAGTGCATACATCCTCGCCCTGGTCGGCGGCACCGGCGTCGGGAAGTCGACATTGTTGAACGCGATCGCCGGCGCGGACGTCAGTCCGGCCAGCGCGCGCCGTCCCACGACCTCGGACGCGGTGGCATGGGTCCCTTCGAGTCGCGGGCGCGAACTCGCGGACCTGTTGCGATGGGTAGGCGTCAGCAAGACGCGAGAGCACACAGGTGACGCTCTTGCGGATCTCGCCGTCCTTGACCTCCCCGATGTCGACTCGATCGTTGTCGAGCACCGTCAGCTCGTGGATGCACTGCTTCCCCGCGTCGACGCCGTCGCGTGGATCGTGGATCCAGAGAAATACATGGACCACGTCATGCACGGGAGCTATTTGAAGGAATTTGCGCCACGCATCCGCCGCCAGATCGTCGTCCTCAACCGCAGCGATCTTCTGAGCCCCGCCGACGCGAGCCGCGTCGCCGAGGACATGCGCGGCCAGCTGCGTCGAGACGGCGTGGGCGACATCGAGGTCGTCGCGACCCGCGCGAAAGAGGGCGCGGGCGGCATCGAAGGGCTACGCACATGGCTCGAGTCCGGGGTCGACGCGAAGCGCGTCGTCGTGTCTCGAGTGGCCGTGGAGGCGCGCGAGGCCGTGCGCGATCTCGCCGCCGATGCGGGCGTGGTGGGCGGGACGAAGGACCTGCTCGTCGAGCCGGCTCGCCGGGAGCGCGCTCTCTCCTCGGTCACGCGAGGCGTGCTCGCCGTCGTCGACATTGCGGCTCTGGAG
>DATCOR010000060.1:0-7553 GCA_036564585.1 Candidatus Limnocylindria bacterium
CTTCGAGCGCCTGGTCGATCGTGAGCACGGTCCCGGGATACTCGTTCGAGCCGTCGACGGTGACGTCCTCATCTTGGATGGTGATCGTGTCGTCGTACGAGAGCGCGCCGCTGTCGACGAGGCTCTCCACGCGCAGCAGCACGCCGAGCTTGTACAGGGAGGCTGCGACGAACGAGGTGTCTGCGCCGGAGGCGTAGATGGGTTGGGCGACACCGGGGAAGGCGATGAAGATGCCGGTCTTGCCCTCGAATCCCCGGGCGAGCGTGGCGACGGCGGCGCCAAGTCCCTGCGTCGCGTCGGTCGCCGATGGCCGGGCGGTGGGGGCCTGCGTCGTCGAGGGAGGCCCGCATGCGCCGGCGATCGCGACCACGGCGAGCGCGATGAACGCACCGATCCTTCGCGGGAGCAGCACGACCGGAAGACCGTAGCATCCTGCCATGCCTGAGCGCGGAGCTACGGTCGAGTTCCGCGACGTCACGAAGCGGTACGCGGACCAGATCGCCGTCGACAGGCTCTCGTTCACGGTGCCGGCCGGCAAGATCTGCATCCTGGTCGGCCCGAGCGGGTCGGGGAAGACGACCTCGCTGAAGATGGTGAACCGGCTCATCGAGCCGAGTGCCGGCGCGATCCTCATCGACGGCCATGACGTCACGAAGGAGGAGCCGACCCAGCTCCGGCGCCGGATCGGGTACGTCATTCAGCAGGTGGGCCTGTTCCCGCATCAGACCATCGCCGAGAACGTCGCCACCGTGCCGGTGCTCCTCGGCTGGACCAAGCAGCGGATCGCCGCTCGCGTAGTGGAGCTGCTCGCGCTCGTCGGCCTGGACCCAGCCCGTTACGCGCCGCGGTACCCGGCGCAGCTCTCGGGCGGGGAGCGCCAGCGAGCCGGCGTCGCGCGCGCGCTCGCCGCCGAGCCGCCGGTGATGCTCATGGACGAGCCGTTCGGGGCGGTCGACCCGATCGTTCGCGAGCGGCTCCAGAGCGAGCTGCTGCGGATCCAGCGCGAACTCGGGACCACCGTGCTGTTCGTCACCCACGACATCGACGAGGCGATCCGGCTCGGCGACCGCGTCGCGATGATGCGCGGGGGGAAGCTCGTGCAGTACGCGCCGCCGGGAGAGCTGCTGGCGCACCCCGCGGACGACTTCGTGGCGCAGTTCGTCGGCTCGGACCGGGGGTTGAAGCGCCTCGCGCTGCTCACGGTCGGCGGTGCGGAGATCGACGCGACCGTGGGCCGGTCCAGCGTCGATCCGAAGGCGCCGGTGCTGGCGCCGTCGACGACCCTGCGGGACGCGCTCGTCCGCATGCTCGCGAGCGAGTCACAGATCGGCGTAGTCCTCGACGGGGAACGCTACGTCGGTGTCCTCACGCTCGTGAAGATCGGCAAGATGATCCGGAGCGACGCATGACCGAGGGCGAGCCGCTCATCCGCTGGGATTGGATCGCGGGCCACCTCGACGAGATCGGCCAGCGGCTGGTCGAGCATGTCGAGCTCACCGTCATCGCCGTCGGCGTAGGCCTGGCCATCGCGTTCGGCCTCGCGTTGCTGATCGTGAGACGGCCGCGCCTCGAGGGCCCGGTCACCTCGGTCACCGGCACGCTGTACACGATCCCGAGCCTCGCGCTGTTCGTGCTCCTCATCCCGTACACCGGCCTATCGGTCCTCACCGCTGAGATCGGATTGGTGAGCTACACGCTGCTGATCCTCATCCGCAACATCGTGAGCGGGATCCGCGGAGTGCCTGCCGACGCGCGCGAGGCCGCGATCGGGATGGGCTACACGCCGCGCCAGCGCCTCTGGAGGGTGGAGGTGCCGCTCGCGACGGCCGCGATCATCGCCGGCGTGCGGATCGCGACGATCAGCACGATCGGACTGGTGACCGTGACGGCCCTCATCGGCCAGGGCGGCTTCGGCTACTTCATCCTCATCGGGATCCAGCGGGCATTCTCCACCGAGCTGCTCGTCGGCGCGGTCTGCTCGGTCATGCTCGCGATCCTCGCCGATGGTCTCCTCGTGCTGCTCCAGCGCCGGCTCACGCCCTGGACCATGCTCGGATGAGCCTGTTTCTCGACACGCTGCGCTGGTTCGCCGATCCGGCGCACTACCAGGGCAGCGACGCGGTCCAGTCCCGGATCGCCGAGCACATCGAGCTGTCGAGCTCGGCCCTGCTCGTGGCGGCCGCGATCGCCGTCCCGATCGGCCTGTACCTTGGCCATACCGGCAGATTCGGCTTCATCGCGCTGAATGTTGCGAACATCGGCCGCGCGTTCCCATCGCTCGCGCTCCTCGGACTTGCGATCCCCGTCGCGTCGTTCCTGTTCGGCCTCCAGAACGGCCTTGGGTTCTGGCCTACCTTTCTGGCCCTCGTTCCGCTCGCGATCCCGCCGATGCTCACGAACGCGTACGTCGGGACGCGGGCGGTCGACCGCGACGTGATCGAATCGGCGCGTGGGATGGGGATGGGCGAGCTTGGGATCCTCCGCGGGATCGAGCTCCCGCTCGCGCTGCCCCTGGTGCTCGCCGGGATGCGGACGTCCGCCGTGAACGTGGTCGCGACGGCCACCCTGGGCGCGCTCGTGGCCGGCGGCGGGCTCGGCCGGTACATCGTCGATGGCCTCGGCCTCCAGGAGTACGACCGCTTGTTCGCCGGTGCGCTCCTTGTCGCGCTCCTGGCCATCGCTGTGGAAGTCGCTTTCGGCACATTCGAGCGCCGGGCCACCTCGCCGGGATTACGCACGGAATCCGCCGCGTTCTAGCCGCGTGCGCGCCAAAGGCGCGGATACTGTCCGCTTGGGCCGAGAGACTGAGCGCTGCGGCCCGGAAGGAGTCCCTCATGCGCGTATCCCGACTCGCGATCGCGTTCCTCGTCGCTGTGATCGTTGCGAGCGCCTGCGGCGGCAGCGGCGGCGGCAGTCCCAGCGGGGCGGCGAAGCCGAACGTCACGATCGGCTCGACGAACTTCCCCGAGCAGCTGATCCTCGGTGAGCTGTACGCCCAGGTCCTCGAGGCGAACGGCTACACGGTCACCCGGAAATTCAACCTCGGCGCCCGCGAGATCGTGTTCCCGGCCCTGGCGAGCGGCCAGATCGACCTCGAGGCCGACTACCTCGCGACCCTCCTGTCGTTCGTGAACAAGACCGCGACTGGCTCGACCGACCCGAAGGCCACGTCGACCGCCCTCCAGAAGGAGCTCGACGCCAAGAGCGTGACGGTCCTCGATTACGCGCCGGCCGTCGACCAGAACGGCTTCGTTGTCACGAAGGCGACCGCCGACAAGTACAAGCTCGCGAAGCTGTCAGACGTCACGGCGGTGGGCGGCCAGCTCGTGCTCGGCGGACCGCCGGAGTGCCCGGCACGTCCGTTCTGCCAGGCCGGACTCAAGAGCACCTACGGGATCAACTTCAAGGACTTCAAGGCGCTCGACACCGGCGGATCACTCACGGTGGCGGCGCTCAAGGGCGGCCAGATCGACGTCGGCCTGTTGTTCACGTCCGACTCGACGATCGCGGTGAACAACTTCGTCCTGCTCGAGGACGACAAGCACCTGCAGCTCTCGGACAACATCGCGCCGGTCGTGCGCAACGACCTCCTCGCGAAGGCCCCGAGCGACTTCAAGTCGATCATCAACTCGATCGCCCCGAAGCTCACCACCGCGGAGCTGACGGCGATGAACAAGCAGAACGACGTCGACAAGACCGACCCGAAGGCCATCGCAGCGGCGTGGCTCAAGAAGATGGGCCTGGTCAAATAGCCGACTGGATCTCGCTCGGCGGCGCCCTCGCATCGAGCGCGGCCGTCGCGTCGTGGGGTGATGGCGGAGAGTGCGAGCTCTTCGCCATCCACGGCGATGGCACGCTCCGCGACCGCTACTGGGACGGCACGGAATGGCATGACTGGGAGTCGCTCGGCAAGGGCTTCACCGGGCAGCCCGCCGCTGCGGCTCGCGACGCCGATCGCATCGACGTGTTCGCCTTCGGGACGGACGGCGAGCTGCGCCACACGTGGTGGGACGGCAGCCGCTGGGTCGAGTGGGAGATCGTCGCGGGCGCTCCGCGCGGCGACTGGGTGAGCTGCGCCTGGAGTGGCCGGCGGCTCGACGTCTTCGTCGGGACGCACGGCGCGGACCTTTGGTACAACCCGCTGCTCGTGACATGAGCTTCGACTTCGTGGTGATCGGCGCCGGCGCGGCCGGGGAGGCCGCGACCCACTACGCGCGCGGTCGCGGGGCATCGGTGGCGGTCGTGGATCGTGACCTCTTCGGCGGCTCGTGCCCGTTCTGGGCCTGCATGCCGTCCAAGACGCTGCTCCACGCGGCCGAGGTCCGCTCTCACGGCGGCGACTACCCATGGCAGAAGGCCTCCGACCGGCGTGACTACATGATCAATCGGATCAAGACCGACTACCCGAACGACGGCAGCCACGTCCATGCCCTCGAGAAGGCCGGAGCGTCGGTGTTCCGCGGGACCGCGAAGCTCACGGGTCCGGGTACGGTCTCGGTGACGCACGAGAACACCACGCACGAGCTACGGGCGACGGACGTCATCGTCGCGGTCGGCTCGGTCGGCAAGGTGCCGAAGCTCGACGGACTCGAGGAGGCCGGGTACTGGACGAACGTCGAGGCCACGAGCCTGCGCGAGCTGCCGAAGAGCATCGTCATCCTCGGCGCCGGCCCGTCGGGCCTCGAGATCGCGCAGTACCTCGCGCGCTACGGCGTGCGCACCGCGATCGTCGGCCGGGTCAATCCGACCGATCACCCGAAGAGCTCGGCGTTCCTCGCCGACGTCCTTCGCAAGAGCGGGGTCGACGTGCGCGACACCGCGCGGGCGGTACGCATCAAGCCGAAGGCCGGTCCCGGCGGCGAGCATGAGGTGGAGCTCTCGGACGGCACGTCGGTGTCGGGCGCGGTCATCCAGCTCTCGGTCGGGCGCACGTCGGCGAAGGCGCTCGGCGCCCTGGGCCTCGACGCCGTCGGCGTCAGCTACGACGGCGGCGACACGATCAAAGTGGACGACCGGCTGCGCGTCGCGGAACACGTCTACGTGATCGGCGATCCGATCGGGCACGAGCTGTCAACGCACCTCGGCCACTACGAGGGCGAGATGGCGGCGCGCATCGCCCTCGGCGACGACGTGACCGTCGACTTCAGCGCGACGCCGCGCGTCGTGTACACGGACCCCGAGACCGCGGCCGTCGGCCTGCGCCTCGATCAGGCGCAGGAGCGGGGGATCGATGCGTTCGAGGAGACGACCGGATTCCCGAAGAGCACCAAGGGCTACGTCGTCGAGGCGGAGAGCGGCCACCTCGCGATCGTGGTGGACCGGAAGCGGAAGGTACTCATCGGCGCGTTCATCGCGGCCGAGGGCGCGGGCGAGGCCATCCACGCCGCGGTGCTCGCCATCAAGCTCGGCACGCCGATCGACACGCTCGCCCAGACGATCCACGCGTTCCCGACGACGGCGCGCGTCTTGAGTGGCCTGTTCGGCGCGGCCGCGGCGAAGGTCCGATGACCGAGGAGTCGTACCTCGAGCTCCTCGACTACCGCCGGCGGGTGAACACGCTGTACGCGGAGGTGCGCGGCGTACTGGCGGACGATCCCGTCGCTGCGCATTCGGCCTGGCGGAGCGGGCGGGACGCGCTGTTCGGGACGCACCCGCAGTCCGCGCTGCCGGCGCACGAGCGCGCGAAATTCACGGGCCTGGCCTACCGGGAGTACGACCCGGCGTTCGCGTTCAGCGCGTCGGTGCGACCGCTCCCGCACGAGCGCTACGACGTCGGCACGAGCACCGGCGACGTCATCCCGTTCGTGCGCTTCGGCGCGGTCGACCTGCCGGTCGGATCGCTCGAAGTCTTCTGGCTGGACGCGTACGGTGGCGGCGTGTTCCTGCCGTTCCGCGATCTGACGAGCGGCCAGACGACGTACGGCGGCGGACGCTATCTCCTGGACACGGCCAAGGGCGCCGACCTGGGCGGCGACGGTGTGACCCTCCGGCTCGACTTCAACTTCGCGTACCACCCGAGCTGTCACTACGACCCGCAGTGGGTCTGCCCGCTCGCGCCGCCGGCCAACCGGCTCGCGGTCGCGATCGAGGCGGGCGAGCTCACGTATCCCGGCGCGTCCGCGCACGAGCTGCAATGGTGTGCCCCGTCTTGAAGGAGCCGCAGGCGCTGTTGAAGGAGCCGCAGGCGCCTTGACGAGCAAACAGCGCTGGACCCTGATCGCGGCGATCCTCGGCTCGGGCATCGTGTTCCTCGACTCGACGGTCGTGAATGTCGCGCTGCCGAAGATCGGGCGCGAGCTCCCGAGCACATTGTTCGGCGTCCTCGAAGGGCAGTCCTATATCTACAATGGCTACCTCCTCACGGTCTCGGCGCTGCTCATCCTCGCTGGCGCGCTGAACGACTTCTACGGCCGGAAGCGCATGTTCACCCTCGGGCTGGCCGGCTTCCTCATCACGAGCCTGCTCTGTGGCCTCGCCCCGAACATGGAGCTGCTGATCCTCTTCCGGATCCTCCAGGGCGTCGCGGGTGCGCTCCTGGTGCCCGGGTCGCTCGCGCTGCTCACGGTCACCTTCAGCGGCGAGGCGCAGGGCCGCGCGTTCGGCCTCTGGGCCGCGGCGTCGGCGGCGACGACGATCCTCGGCCCGTTCGTGGGCGGGATCCTCGTGGACGGGATCTCCTGGCGGGCCGCGTTTCTCCTCAACGTGCCGCTGCTGATCCTCGCGCTCTGGGCGACCCGGACGCACGTGACCGAGAGCCGGGACCAGACCGCGACCGGCCGGTTCGACTGGCTGGGCGCGCTCGTCGTCGCCCTGGCGGTCGGCGGCCTGTCGTTCGGCGCGATCTACGGGCAGCAGCGCGAGTGGAAGGACCCGCTCGGCTTCGTCATGCTCGGCATCGGCGCGGTCGCCACGATCGCGCTGCCGATCCTCATGACCCGCCGGTCGGACCCGCTCATCCCGCCGCAGCTGTTCAAGTCGCGCAACTTCACGGTCACCAACATCTCGACGTTCCTCATCTACGGCGCGCTCTACGTCCTTGGCTACTTCATCACGCTGTTCGTGCAGGGGACCATCGGGTTCACCGCCGCGGCCGCGGGGCTCGCGTTCATCCCGTCGGGGCTGTTCCTCGTGTTCCTCAGCTCGCGGTTCGGCGCGCTGGCCGGCCGGTACGGGCCCAAGGTGTTCATGGCTGTCGGCCCGGCGCTCATGTGCGTCGGGACGCTCTGGTACCTGCGGGTGCCGGCGACGACGAGCCCGTGGCTGTTCGCGTTCGGGGATCCGAGCACGTATCTGCCGCCGGCCAGCTGGCTCGTCGACTTTCTCCCGGCGACGCTGCTGTTCGGCTTCGGGCTCTCGATCATGGTCGCGCCGCTCACCACCGCGCTCATGACGAGTGTGCCGTCGCGGAACTCCGGCGTCGCGTCGGCCATCAACAACGCGATCTCGCGGGTCGGCCCGCAGCTCGCGGGCGCCGTCATCTTCATCGCGATCACCACGAGCTTCTACGCCGGCCTGCACCAGCGGGTGCCGTCGATCAATGTGGATGATCCTGA
>DATCOR010000098.1:0-2046 GCA_036564585.1 Candidatus Limnocylindria bacterium
CACATCGGCACGACGCTCGAGCCGCTGTTCGACGCGATCCTCAGCGAGATTCCGCCGCCCGACGTCGACCGCGACGGTCCCACGCAGCTGCTCGCCACGATGACCACCCTCGACGACTACAAGGGGCGGATCGTCCTCGGCCGGCTGCAGAGCGGCCGGGTCAGGCGTGGCCAGACCGTCGTCCGGATCGACCACGACGGCAAGGTCCTGACGCCGACCAAGGTGACCGCGGTCTTCACGTTCAACGGGCTCGACCGCGAGGAGGTCGAGGAGGTCGAGGCCGGGGACATCGTCGCGATCGCGGGGGTGGGCGACGCGGCAATCGGCGAGACCATCGCCGACGCGGCCGACCCGCGGCCGCTGCCGCCGATCCGCGTCGAAGACCCGACCTTGCGCATGACGTTCAAGGTGAACGACTCGCCGTTCGCGGGACGAGAGGGCACCTTCGTCACGAGCCGGAAGCTCCGCGAGCGCCTCTACGCCGAGCTCGAGCGCGACGTCGCGCTGAAGGTCGAGGACACCGACGCGCCGGACACGCTCCTCGTGTCCGGCCGCGGCGAGCTCCACCTCGCGATCCTCGTCGAGAACATGCGCCGCGAGGGCTACGAGTTCCAGGTGTCCAAGCCCGAGGTCATCAGCAAGGTCGTGAACGGCGAGACCCAGGAGCCGTACGAGCAGCTCGAGGTCGAGGTCTCGCAGGAGGGCCTCGGCGCCGTCGTCGAGCTCGTCGGCCAGCGTCGCGGGATCCTGCAGGACATGAAATACCGCGACGACCGGAGCGTGCACTGCGTCTACAAGGTCCCGACCCGCGGTCTCCTCGGGTTCCGTCAGGCGTTCCTCACGAACACGCGCGGTCAGGGCGTGATGAACACCCTCTTCGCCGGCTATGGCCCGCTCGCCGGACCGATCTCGACGCGCGAGCTCGGCTCGCTCATCGCCTTCGAGGCCGGGGAGACGACCGCGTACGGCCTCGCCGGCTCGCAGGACCGCGGCACCCTGTTCATCGGGCCGGGGGTCGAGGTCTACGAGGGCATGATCGTCGGTCAGCACATCCGCGACCGCGACCTCGAGATCAACGTCTGCAAGAAGAAGCAGCTCACGAACATGCGGAGCAGCAACTCGGACATCGCGGTGAAGCTCGACGGGATCCGGACGCTGTCGCTCGACGACGCGATCGAGTTCATCGCCGACGACGAGCTCCTCGAGGTGACCCCGAAGGCGTTCCGCTTGCGCAAGCGCGTCCTCGCGAAGCAGGACCGCGACCGCGCGTTCGGCCAGATGAAGAAACAGGCCGCCGCGGTCGGCTAGCGGGCGAAGCGCTCCCGGTACGACGGGATCGTGATCATCGGCGGCCGCTCGACGACGCCGATGTCCTGCACGTCGAGGTGGAACCCTTCGGCGGTCGGCGAGATGAGCTTCATCGTCAGGTTTGCGTCATCAAGGAGGCTCTGGCCGCGCCCCTCGCCGAGCCGCTTCATCGCGACCTGGAGGATCTCGAAGGACGTCTTCGATAGGTTCAGCAGCGACTGGTTGCGATGGATGCGCTGCTTCATGTCGACCTGCGCGATCGAGCGCAGCCCGGCCGTCCGCAGCACGTCGATGAGCAGCCCGGTCTCGACGCCATAGAGGTCGAAGAACGGGAGCCGCTCGAGCAGTGACCGGCGTCCGGCCTGCTCGCCGGAGAGCGGCTGGATGATCCCCGAGAGCTCGGGGAAGAACAGGTTGAGGATCGGGCGGGCGGCGAGCTCGGTGACGCGCCCGCCCCCGGTGGCCTGGAGCTCGCCACCGACGTTCAGCGGCCGGCGGTAGAACGCCTTCACGAACGCGATCTCCGGCCGGATCAGCAGCGGACCGATGAGTCCGTATACGAACTTCGGGTGGAACTGCGACACGTCGGTATCGACCCAGACGACCAGGTCGCCGGTCGTGATCGCGAGGCTCTTCCAGAGCGCCTCGCCCTTGCCGCGGCCGGGCCCGATCTCCGGCAACACCTGCTGATGGATGTGCACCGGGACGCCGAGCTGCTGAGCGATCGCGCGTGTGCGG
>DATCOR010000109.1:0-7884 GCA_036564585.1 Candidatus Limnocylindria bacterium
GTCGCGCTGATCACGACGCTCACGGCGACGGCGAGCGTCGCGCCGACGAACGCCGCCACCAGCAGCACGCCATCGGCTGGACGGCCCGGCGAGTTCGCGATCTGCGCCCACGTCACGAAGATCATGTAGAGGACGGCCGCGCCGGACGCGATCCCGGCGGTCGCCGCGAAGACATACAGCGCGAACCAGCGCTTCGGACGACGGAGCACGCTGTCGAACGTCGAGCGCAGGAGCCGGGTCACCGTCCACACGACCAGCGACGCGACGACCCAGGCCATGATCGTGGCGATCCAGGTCACGTCCGCGGTGCTGATCCGCGACACGATGCCGGTCATCTGACCCCAGAGCGTGGTCGGATCGAGCAGGCTGAACAGCGCGTTGAACCGATCGGGATCGTTCCCGTGGACGGCATTGAGCAGCGCGCCCTTCACGTCCGCCGCGCGCGAGGTGCTGAAGAGGCTGTCTTGCTGGAGCGACAAACCGCTCTGCACGAACGCGCCGAGCGACTGCCGGCCGGAGGCGATCGCGAAGACCATCGTCATCGCCGCACCCCAGAGCACGGTCACGACGCCGCCGAGACCGTGGATCGCCGACGCGGAGAACACGAGCGCCGGCGCGAGCCCGAACGGCGCGGTCGCCGGCATCGCGATGGCCATTGCCGTCCGCTCGGCCCCCACGTCGCGCAGCCAGACCCAGAGACCCATGACCACCCAGATCAGGGCGAGCCCAGGGACGAACAGGAACAACAGCACGGTCTCGATCACCCAGCCGATACTGAGCGCGAGGCCCAGCTGCCCAACGAACGCGATGACGAGAATGATCGCGGCCATGAACGTCGCCGGGATCAGGCCGAAGCCGGCGAGGATCGTGAGCGCGAACAGCGGCAATGCCGCGAGGACGCCGTAGAACGCGCGGCGGATCGGCTGGCCGTACGCGGTCAGGAGCGCGACGACCGGACTCTGCTCGATGCGCGGCACGAACCCGCGCAGCGGTTCGGTCATCACGTTCGGCGCGTAGTCGTCGAAGCTATGAGTGGCCGCGGCGGTGGCCGCGGTATGGGTCTCCAGCATCTTCGTCAGCGCCTCGCCGATGTCGGTCGCCTTGTGGTAGCGGAGCGCGGGATCCTTCGCGAGCGCCTTCAGAACGATCGAGTCGACCTCCTTCGGCAGCGACGGCCGCAGGTGGCTCGGTGGGACGGGCGGGCGCACGACATGGTCGCGCAGCAGCACCGCCGCGTTGCCGCTCGTGAATGGCGGCTTGCCGACGAGCATCTCGTACACGACCAGACCGAGCCCGTAGATGTCGGACGCCACCGACGCCGGCCGACCCTCGACGCGCTCGGGCGCGACGTACAGCGCCGTCGCGAAGAGCTGCGGCGAATCCGAGTCCTCTGCGGGCGTACGTGCGATCCCGAAGTCGCAGATCTTTGGCTGGTCGTTCTCGTCGAGAAGGATGTTCGACGGCTTCAGGTCGGCGTGGATGATGCCGCGCGAGTGCGCGAACGCGAGCCCGTTCGCGATCTCGTCGGTGAGCCGCACCGCATCGTCGAGGGGAAGGGCGCCGCTGCGCTCGATCCGCTGCTTCAGCGACGATCCGGCCACGTGCTCCATGACGATGAACGGCAGGCCGTCCACCTCACCCACGTCGTAGACGCCGACGATGTTCGGATGGGTCAGCTGTGCGAGCGCGCGGGCCTCTTTGACGAACAGCTTGCGCAGCGTTCCGTCGGCCGCGGCCTGCGGGTCGAGCACTTTGACCGCGACCTCACGACCGAGTGCGGTGTCCTGCGCGAGATAGACCTGCGAAGACCCACCAGCGCCGATCGGCTCAAGGATCCGGTAGCGCTGATCGAGGATGCGATCCACTGCCAGCTCCGTACCCCGTCGCGTTAGTTGGATGCCGGCGCCTACGATAGCCCCGGCCTTCCGGTCGAAGACGTTGAGTAGCGGATTCCCCATTGCGCTCCCCGTGTCTCGTATCGGTCGCTGTGACCAACGAGACGCGAGCATGCGCGTTATCACGGGGTCAGACGCACGGTCCTAGGACGTTCGCCCGGTCCAACGACACCCGTTAGATACGGGCCAGTCCAGTGCCTTACGACTTCGGCGAGGGCGTCGGCTTTGCCGGTGCGAACGGCCGCGGGAGCACCGGCTTCGTGAAGGAACGGTTCACGAATGTCGTGATCTCCGCCGCGATCTTCGGCTTCAGCGTGGCGGCCTGATCCGCGGTGAGCTTGTTCGCGGCGACCGCAGCGTCGAGCTTGCCGTTCGCCGTCGTCGTCAGCGTGTCGATGAGGCCCTGCGCGTTCTTGCCCTGGGCCGCGAGGCCGTTCGCGACGTCCGCGACGCTCTTGCCGCCGCGCAGCTGCGTGAGCAGCGCCGTCGTGTCCATGCCGAGGTAATCGCTCGCCGCCTTCGTGAGGTCACCGATGAACGACATGACGCTCGGCACCGTCGTCCGCGGCTTCGTGTTCGGGACGTTCGGCTTCGGCTTCGGCGTCGGCTCGGCCGCCGCGACGGCCTGCAGGATCGCGTCATCCTGCGCTTGCGTGATGGTGCCTTTCAGGACCATGGCGTCGAGGATCGCCTTCAGCTTCGTCCGCGAAGCCTGGTCGGTCGAGGCGTCGGCGACCGTCGGGATCGTCGCCGTCGCGGTGCCATCGAGGGCGGGCAGCTGGAAGCCGGCGAGGGCCACCCCGCCGATGAATGCCGTCGTGAATGCCCCGGCGGCCACCGCCAGAGCCCACCTGTTACGAGACATCTCCACCCTCCTGAACGCGCCCCATAGTTCTAGTGAATCAAACGCAGCGGCGGGTTTCCGTTGCGTCCCGAACGGGGCAATTCGCGCGCTTCTTACGAACTCCTGACAATCTGCGGATGCCCTCTCTGCCCGCTCCGCTCACGGTGGCCTTCGCCGCGGCGGAGGCGGCCCCCTTCGCCAAGGTCGGCGGCCTCGCCGACGTCGCGGGATCCCTGCCGCAGGCCCTCGTGCGGCTGGGCTGCGCGGTCACGCTCTACGTCCCGCTGCACGGCACCATCGACCGCGCGAAGTGGGGCATCCCCGATGAGGGTGTCGAGCGCTCCGTCAGCTACGGGGCGTCCCACGTTCGGGTGGCCTATCCCGCGATCGAACGCGACGGCGTGCGCGTCGTCTTCGTCGCGAACAAGCGTGTCGGTCGGGACCGCGTGTATGGCGCACCCGACGACGCGAAGCGCTACGCGTTCTTCTGTCGCGCCGTCGCGACCGCACTCGCCGACGAGCCGGCCGACGTCGTGCACGCGCACGACTGGCACGCGGCGCTGCTCATCCCGATGATCGGCCGCACGTCCGCGACGGTCTTCACGATCCACAACCTCGCGTACCAGGGCAAGACGTCGGCGGAGGTCCTCGGTCCGGTCGGTCTTGCCAAGACTCGAGTCCCGCCGGAGAAGGCGGGCGAGTGCAACCCGATGGCGCGGGCGATCGCTCGGACGAACATCGTGAGCACCGTGAGCCCGCGCTACGCGAAGGAGATCCTCACGCCGGAGTTCGGCGAGGGGCTCGAGGGTCTGCTGCAGCAGCGGAAGGCCGATGTGCGCGGGATCGTCAACGGCATCGACACCGACTTCTTCGACCCGGCCAAGGATCCGCACATCGCCGCGAGCTACTCGGCCGAGGACCGGCGCGGCAAAGCGCAGTGCAAGGCCGCCCTCCAGACCGAGGGTGGCCTCCGGGTCGACGCGGAGACGCCGGTGCTCGGCGTCATCGGGCGGCTGGTCGAGCAAAAGGGGGTCGACCTGCTCACCGCCGTCGCGCCCGATCTGTTGGAGGGTGGTGCGCAGCTCGTCGTCCTCGGCACGGGCGATCCGGCGTACGAGGAACGCTGGCGCAAGCTTCGCGAGCGGTATCCCTCGCGCCTCTTCCTCACGCTCGGCTTCGACGCGGGCCTCGCGCAGCGCATCTACGCGGGATGCGACCTCTTCCTGATGCCGTCGCGGTTCGAGCCGTGCGGACTCGGGCAGCTCATCTCGCTGCGCTACGGGACGATCCCGGTGGTGCGGGCCGTGGGCGGCCTCGCCGACACCGTTCGCGACCTCGACGAGCATCCCCGCGACGGCAACGGGTTCTCGTTCACTCAGTACGACCGCACCGCGTTCTCCGGCGCGCTCGCGCGGGCGCTGCGCGCGTACCGGCGCGACGGCGATCTCTGGAACGAGCTTCGCGGCCGCGCGATGCACGAGGACCATTCGTGGACCGCGTCGGCGAAGCAGTACGTCGACGTCTACAAGCTCGCGCAGAAGCGGCACCGCGGATGAGCATCGTCGAGCTCGAATCGCGGATCGCTGCCCTGGCGCCGGAGCCGCGCGCGGCGGCCGAGCGGATCTTCGCCGTGAGCACGACGACGGGCACGCTCGTCGCACCGGACCAGATGCGCTCCTGGATCGAGAAACAGTTCGGTTCGGTCGAGGCGGTCACGTCGCAGCGCATCGTGCGGGTCACCGACCGCGTGACGCTCGAAGGCGCGCTGTTCAACGACCTGCGCGCGAAGCGGCCGATGTCCGTGCCCGAGAAGAGCGGCGCGGAGGTCGCCGAGACCATTCGCTCCACCGAGAACGATCCGTTCTGCAGCGTCGCGACCGGCACGCCGGCCGACGACTTCGGGCGGATCTCCGGGGCACTCGGCGTGACCGCGTCGAACGTTGCGAAGTACGACGGCTACCACGGCGTGCTCGTCTTCAACACCCACGATCCGCTGGCCCCGATGGATGCCGCAGCGATCGCCGATCACCTCGCGACCGCGCGGAAATGGGCCGAGGCCGCGGTCGAGCGCGACCCCGCCGCTCCGTACTACTTCCTCATGTGGAACTGCCTCTGGCGCGCCGGCGGGTCGATCGTCCACGGACACATGCAGATGACCACGACCCGCGGCATGCACTACCCGAAGGTGGAACGCCTGCGGCGCGCGGCGCTCGCCTACGCGGCCGAGCACCGGCGCGACTACTTCGACGACCTCTGGCTGGTCCACGAGGCCCTCGGTCTCGGCGTCACGGTCGAGGGCGCCCGTGTCTTCGCCGTCCTCACGCCGGTCAAGGAGCGCGAGCTCATGGTGCTGGGCACGCCCGGCGCCGACGAGGGCGCGATCGCCGCGGGCATCAGCCTCGCCCTCGGCGCGCTCCGGTCGGTCGGGGTGGTCGCGCACGATCTCGCCCTGTACCGGCCACCGCTCGCCACCGACGGCGCCGACTGGGAGCGTTTCCCGGCGCTCGCGCGGCTGGTCGATCGCGGCGACCCCGGCAACCGGACGTGCGATATCGGGTCAATGGAGCTCTACGCCGCGAGCGTCATCGCGTCCGATCCGTTCGTGGCCGCCCGGTCGTTACACCAAGCCGTCGCCCGCTGAACGCACACTTCTGTGCTATTGACGGTCACTTCCGCCGTCTGTACGTTCGCCGCTGATGGCTGATGCCACTTTCGTCTCGAGACGTGACAACGCCTTCCGCGAGTATCCACCGGCCTCAGCCCAGCTCGCGGTGATCATCCCGTTCTACGGCGACCTGACCGTGTTCGTGCGCAAGGAGCCATCCACCGGCTGGCAGTTCCCGACGAGCACTCGCCGCTCCGGCGAGACGATCCTCGAGGTCGCCAAGCGCGAGCTCTGGGATTCCGCCCGGATCGTCGCCTCGAAGCTTGACCTCCTGGGCGCGGTCCGCTCGACCGACCCGAAGCCGTCGACCTCATACGTGTACATGTGCGAGGTCCGCCACCTCCCGTGGGCCTACGAGGTCCCAGAGGACGTCGCCGAGATCGGCGTCTTCGCGCGCACGCCGCGGCCGCTTGCTTCCGAATGGAGTGAGGTCGTGCTCGAGGCGGCGTACCGGGCACGACGGACCGGCCTCCGCTAGAGCTGCCTCCGGCCGGGATCGATCCGCCGCGCTGGCGGTTCTGGCCCGTCCTCGTGTGCGCCGTCGCGGCCTTTCTGCTTGCGAACGTCGCCGTGCTCGTGGTCGGTCGCGCGTTCGCGATCCCGATCGGCCATCTCGACCAGCTCACGCCCGAGCAGATCGGGATCCTCACCGCCGGCCAGGACCTCACGCTCGGGCTCAGCCTCGTCATCCTCTTGCGGGCCTGGCCGAAGCTCCGACCGGCGGACCTGGGCCTGACCGCTCCCATCCGCGCGGACCTCGGTGTCGCCGTGGGCGTCGGACTCTGGCTGCTGTCGATCGCCATCGCGAACCTCCAGGCCGCGGTGGTCGGCGCGCACCCGCAGTCGCTGATCGTCGCGGCGGCCACGCACCCCTCGGTCGTCGGACTCGTCATCGACCTCGTGTTCGGCGCTGGTGTCGTCGCCGTGGTCGAGGAGCTGTTCTTCCGGGTCGTGCTGTTCGCGCTGCTGCGCCAGCGGATGCGATTCATCTACGCCGCGATCCTCTCGAGCGCGCTCTTCGCGATCGCGCACGAGATCAGCGCGTGGCTGCCGGTGTTCGCGCTGGGGCTCGGCCTTGCGTACCTCTACGAGAAGCGGCACAGCCTCTGGACGAACGCCTTCGCCCACGGGACGCTGAACGCCATCTCGTTCCTGCTGCTGTTCTTCCTGCCAGACCTCGGGAGCTAGTCCGGAGCAATTGCCCGCTCGAACGGTCCGGGGACACGCCGTCGCTCATACACTCGCCGCGTGCCGCACTTCTGCACCCGGGACCACCGCAAGGAGCTGACAGGCGGACCGCGACACGATGATCGCTACCGCCAGCACCGACTCGCGGCCTCGTAAGCCGGCTGGTGCAGCGCCGGCGCGTACCGATCAAGAAGATCATCCTCGGCTGCTTCCCGGCGATCGCGCTTGCCGCGGTGGTGTGATGGTCAGGACTCCCAGCCGTCCCGAACACCCAGGTGACCGTTGGCAGTGCGTACGCGACGGTCGATGATGTCTACGCCGCGCTCTCCCGTGAGATGGGCGGCGCGACCCCGGACTTCGAGCCCAGGTCAAGCCCACCCTCGCTCTGCACTTGACCTACGAGGAGCTGCAAGCCTTTGTCGATGAAGGCCGTCACGCCCCGACGGCGAGCCCGGAATCCATTACGACCAACGTGCCGCCCGCACCGCAGCCGACGACGGCGACCGTGATCGTCACCGTGGTGAACGTGGCGTGGGGACCGTGCACCACACCGGCGAAGGCCGGCCTATCGGGCTGGAGCGACTGCCCAGGCACCGTGAATCTGAAGATCAATCGACCGGTGTCGAGCGGGTTCGTCTACGTGGTCTTCGACTACCCCGACCACGGCTCGTCGTTCCACGGGACAGCGCCGATCGGTCAGACCACGGGCCCGGTCCCCGTCCCGGTCGTCAACAGGTACATCTCCCATTGCGTGACGAACTTCGTCACGACGGTCGTCGTGCGTGACGGTCAATTCGGCGGGCCGATCATCGCCAGTCAACCGATCACGCTGACCACGACCTGCGGGTAGCCAAGCCGTTACCGCCTGGGATCAACGGAACGCCGCGCTGATCGCGTAGCGCAGTTGCGGCAGCGGTAGCCCATCGCCGTAGAAGTCGTCGCCGACGCGGATCTCGAAGTGCAGATGCGGCCCGCCTTCGGGATACCCGGAGCTGCCGACCGCGCCGATGACCTCGCCCTGCGTCACGATGTCGCCGACCCGGAGTGGTGCGACGGCCGAGAGATGCGCGTACCGCGTCACGATCCCCTCGCCGTGATCGATCCAGACCTGGCGGCCGCGGATCCGGTCGAGCGTCGCGGCCGGCGTGTAGCCAACAGCGAGCGCGGCGTCGAACGCAGCCTGCTCATCGTCCGCGGTCCAGTCGACGAACGCGCTGTCGATGCGCAAGATCGTGCCGGCTTTCGCCGCGAGCACCGGCGTTCCGGCCTTCACCGGGAAGTCGATGCCCTCG
>DATCOR010000290.1:0-4128 GCA_036564585.1 Candidatus Limnocylindria bacterium
CGACGGGTACGCGAAATGGCGCACGTCGGTCGCCGTCCACGCGTTCAGGAACTCGCGGGCCTTGCACATCTGGAACGTCTGGCCGGCGAGCGTCCCGAGCATCGGGATGTGGTCCATCGCGTGGGCCTCGACGTCCATGCCGGCATCGGCGAGCGCACGCACCTGATCGCGGCTGATGTATCCAGGCCGGTCGACGAGGTTGACGGTGACGAAGAACGTGCCGGTCATCCCATAGGCCTTGAGGAGCGGCATGACGACGCTGTAGGCGTCGGCGTAGCCGTCATCGAACGTGAGCATCACGGGCTTCGCCGGGAGGGCGGCGGTCTGATCGAGCGACCACCAGAGGTCCTTCGTTGTGATCGTCGTGTACCCGTTGTCCTTCAGGTACTTGAGCATCGCCTCGAAGTCGGCGGGGCTCACGGTGAGGTCTTTGCGAAGATCCATGTCCGGGTCGGTCGCGGGCAGCCAGCTCACGTAGTGGAACATCAGCGAGGGCACGCGGATCATTCGCGAGCCATCGGCGAGCCGCGCCGGCACGTACGTGCGCGCGAACGGCGGCGCGACCGCGGTCGCGGAGGGATCGACCGGCGGATGCTCGTCATCCGCCTTCACGAGCACGTAGAAGCTGAGGCCGAGGTCCTCGAGCCACTGCTGACCCTCGAGCAACGGACGGAGCCCCAGCTTGTACGCGCCTGGCGTGGCCGGCGCTTGGACACTGAACTGGAACCACATGACCTGCCCCGGACCGACATACGGCGTCGTCTGGACGGCGGGTCGGTTCACGCGCGACCAGCTCGTGATCGGTGAACCATCGGTGCCGTCGCCGCCGAGGATGCTCGCGTGATCCTGCCCCGGCACCGGACCCCACGTGCCGAGCGCGGCGTTCCCGTACCAGCCGAGCGAGCCGGTGTTCTGGATGGCGATCGTGACGGTCGTCGTGCTGCCCGGGCAGAGCGTCGGGTATCCCGAGCGCGCGTAGAGCGCCGCGTGCGCGCCTGCCAGGCCGAGGGTCGATGCGACCGGCGCGACGCCCGGCGCGATCGAATCGGTGCAGGTGATCTGCGGCAGAGCGGGACTGGGCGGGAGGACCGGGCTCGCCGGGCTACCGGGCTCTAGATCGGCCGCTCGCACGCGAGGCGCAGATACGGTCCCGCAGAGCAGGGCAACGGCGATCGCGGTGATGCAGACCTTCCGGAACACCCCTTGCCCTCTCCTCGTGGATGCGCGCCCACTTTTGACAACGCTCGTTACCGGTTCGTTGTGATGGTGATGCTGACGGGTCCGCTGTCGCTGGTCAATACATCGCTCGGTCGCTCAGCGCGGCAGGACGACCGTCCGTCCGCTCACTTGGGCGACCGCGAGACCGCTCCCGAAGACCCGCCCCACCAGATCCGCCCTTAGCGCCGTCGCGGGCGCGCCGTCGCCCGCGATCCGGCCGGCGTCGAGCACGACGACGCGATCGGCGAGTGCCGCGAGATTCAGATCGTGCAGCACGGCGAGCGCGATCACGCCACGTGAACGCGCGAGCTCGGCCGCGCGGCGCACGATCCCGATCTGATGCGCGGGATCAAGATGCGCGGTCGGCTCGTCGAGCAGCAGGACGTCGGCCTCCTGGGCGAGGGCCATCGCAAGAACCACGCGCTGCCGCTCGCCACCCGAGAGCGCATCGAGCCGGCGATCGACGAGCGCGCCAAGATCCTGCGCATCGATCGCCCGCGCGACGGCCGCGGCGTCACTCGCGGTCGGACGGGCGAACAGTCCGAGCCGCGCGCTCCGGCCGAGCGCGACGATCTCCCGGACGGTGAACGGGAAGAGCGTGTCGAAGGTCTGCGGCACGACCGCGATCCGCGCGGCGAGCGCCGCTCGAGACAGCGTCGCGACCTCGATGCCGTCGAGTGTCACCGCACCGCCGGTCGGCCGGATGAGCCCGGCGAGCGCGCGGAGCAGCGTCGACTTCCCCGCCCCGTTCGGACCGACGAGCGCGACGAACACGCCCGGCTCGAGCACCAGGTCGATGCCGTGCAACACGCCGCGGGCGCCGTAGCCGGCGGCGAGCGATCGCGCGACGAGCGTGGTCACGCGACCTCGCGGCGGCGCGCGCGCACGAGCAGGAGCAGGAAGAACGGCGCGCCGAGCAGGCCCGTGAGCACGCCGACCGGGAGCTCGGCCGGCGCGAACGCGCTCCGCGCGCCGAGATCCGCGAGCACGAGGACGCTCGCGCCGGCGAGGAAGCTCGCGATCGCGAGGGTCCGATGCGTCGCGCCGACGACCGGCCGTAAGGCGTGCGGAATGACGAGGCCGACGAAGCCGACCAGACCGGCCAGCGCAACGGCCGCGCCGGTGAGCAGCGCGGCCGCGCCGATGACCGCGATCGTGGTGCGCTCCGGGTCGACACCGAGTGTCGCGGCGGTCTCCTCCCCGAACACGAATGCGTCGATGCGCCGGCCGAGGACGATAGCGAGGCCGACGCCAAGCGCAACGACGATCGCCGCGACGACGAGCTCGCTCGTCGCGCGCAGCGCGACGCCGCCACTCAGGATGTCAAGCACCGCGCGAAGACGGAGCGCGAGACGGTCGCTCGCGAAGAGCAGGAGCGTCACGAGGGCGCCGGCGAACGACGTGAGGATGATGCCCGCGAGCAGCACGGTGAGCACCGTCGTGCGCCCGCCGAGCCGCGCGAGCTGCCAGACGGCGATCGCGCTGACGAGCGCGCCGGCGAACGCCGCGATCGGCACGATCGTCGCCGCAAGATCGCCGCCGAGCGCGATGACGCCGACCGCACCGAGCGCGGCACCGGCTGACGTACCGGTCACGTACGGATCCGCGAGCGGGTTGCGGAACAGGCCCTGGAGGAGCGTGCCCGCGACCGCGAGCGCGCCGCCGACGAGTGCGGCAGCGAGCACACGTGGCAGCCGAAGGTCGCGGATGATCGTTGCCGTCGATGGATCGGCCGTGCCGAAGAGCGCACCGAGCACGTCGCCCGGCGCGATCGGGACCGCGCCGACGAGGATCCCCGCGGCAAGGCTCACCGGGAGCGCCACCGCGAGGATCGCTATCGCCGGCGCGGCCCGGGTCACTTGAAGAGCTCGGGATGCACCAGCTTCGCGAGCGCGGTCGCGGCGTCCGCGACGCGCGGTCCGGGGCGGCTCATGAGGTTCGCGTCGAGCGGGTAGACGCGCCCGTTCTTCACCGCGGAGAGGGCCGCCCAGCCCGGCCGCTTGGCAACGGAGTCGACCGACGTGCCGAACGCGGCGTCGTCCAGGACGATCACCTCGGGGTCCGCCTTCACGACCTCCTCGGTGGAGATCGTGGGATACGCGGACTTCGCCGCGGCCGCGATGTTCGTCCCGCCCGCGAGCGTGATGAGGTCATTGAGGAACGATCCCGGGCCGACCGTGTACAGCTTGGTCAGGTCGGAGGCGTCCTCCTCGTCGAACACCTTCAGCTTGGGCGCCGATGCGGTCTTCGCCTTCACGTCGTCGAGCTTGCTCTGGAGGTCCTTCGCGAGGCCATCGCCATCGGCCCCGATCGCCTTGCCGATCATCGATGCAGTGCGCGTGACGTCGGCGAGACCCTGCGGATCGACGACGAGCACAGTCGCCGCCGTCTGGGACAGCGCCTCGATCGTGCCGTCCGAGAACTTCACCGTGATGATGAGGTCGGGTTTGAGCGAGACGACCTTCTCTAGGTTCACCTTCACCCCGCCGACGTGATCTTTCGTCGCGGCCGCCGCGGGCTGATCGGAGAAGTCGTCGTCGCCGACCACGCGGTCGCCCGCGCCGAGCGCGAACAGGAACTCCGTGTTCGACGGTCCGATGGAGACGATGCGCTCGGGTCGTTTGGAGATCGCGACGGAGCGGCCCTGGAAGTCGGTGATGCTGGTCGGGAACGCAGCGGCGCCGCTCGGAGACGCGGTGACGGTTAGGTGAAGTGTCTGGTTCGGAGCGCCGGCGCCGGGGTCCCAGCTGAAGCCACAGCTCGCGGTGAAGAGCAGTGCGAATAGCAGCGCGAAGCGTCGAGTCATCTCTGGCTCACCCTTTCTCGCGAAGGTGTGTTGGCCGCGAGCGGAGGACCAGGCGACCCGAGTTCGGCCGATCGGCCGTTACGGTGGCGGGACCCTGCCGGAAT
>DATCOR010000119.1:0-7850 GCA_036564585.1 Candidatus Limnocylindria bacterium
GCCCACCGATGAGCTCTGCGGTCCGTTTCGCGCGTTCGAGCGGGATCGAAACCACGAGCGCGTAGCTGGTCCCGGCGAGGGCCCGCGCGGTCCGCTCGCCGCGGGGCGTCAGCGGCGTCGCCATGCCCCGCTCGGCGTGCCGGCGAACCTCGAGAACGCTCATTTCCGGCCCATCTCCCGACCTGCCAGGCGAGCAACCTCAGGCATGCCCCTTGCTATTCTTCGGGCGCAGTGCGCGTCCTTATTACCGGCATCACCGGCATGGCTGGCAGTCACCTGGCCGAGTATCTCCTTGCCGAGCATCCCGAGGTCGCCGTCTACGGGACGTTCCGCTGGCGGTCGCGGATGGAGAACCTCGAGCCGCTCCGCCGGGCCCAGAAGGTGGACATCGTCGAGGGACGGTACAGCGACGGGCAGGGCCTCCGGGACGAGAAGAAGAAGGGCCGGGTCACGCTCCTGTACTGCGAGCTCACCGATGCCGGAGCGGTCGAGCACCTCATCTCGGCGATCCAGCCCGACCGGATCTTCCACCTCGCGGCGCAGTCGTTCGTCCAGGAGAGCTTCGACGAGCCGGCCTCGACCCTTCACATCAACATCCAGTCGCAGGTGAACCTCCTCGAGTCCGTCCGCCGGCACGGCAAGCAGATCCGGGTGCACGTGGCCGGATCGAGCGAGGAGTACGGGCTCGTCCACCCGGACGAGGTCCCGATGAAGGAGACCAACCCGCTGCGGCCGCTCTCGCCATACGCCGTCAGCAAGGTCGCGCAGGACAAGCTCGCCTACCAGTACTTCAAGTCGTACGGCCTGCACGTCGTCGTGACGCGCGGGTTCAACCACACCGGGCCGCGCCGCGGGCCGGTCTTCGCCGACAGCACGTTCGCGAAGCAGATCGCCGAGATCGAGGCCGGGTTCCATCCGCCGGTCATCTTCCACGGCGACCTCACGAGCAAGCGTGACCTCTCGGACGTCCGCGACATCGTGCGGGCGTACTGGCTCGCGCTCGAGAAGGCCGAGCCGGGCGAGAGCTACAACGTCGGGAGCGGCCGCACCCACACGATCCGCGAGATGCTCGACGTGCTGCTCGGCTACTCGAAGCTGAAGATCCGCACCGAGGAGGACCCCGCCCGGCTCCGGCCGAGTGACGTGCCGATCCTCTGGGCCGATCCGACCAAATTCCGGGCTGCTACCGGTTGGGAGCCGAAGATCCCGTTCGAACAGACCCTTCGCGACGTTCTGGATTACTGGAGAGAGCGCGTGGCGGCCGAAGGCGGCCGACCGGCGCGCTTGGGGGTGTAGGCGATGCCGGATATTGGCGCAATTTGGAGCGGGTTCGTCAACAGCGCGATCGTGCAGCTCGGGGTGCGGTTCATCGGCCTGTACCTCTTCGTCCTGTATATCGCGCAGATCTTCTGGACCTTCCGCGACGCGCAGAACCGCACCGAGAACCGGGTGCTCCCGGTGCTCGCGGCGTTGCTCGTCACATTCGTCCCGGTCCTCGGCCTCTTCATCTACCTGATCGTCCGCTCGCGCGAGACCCTGGGCGAGGCCTACGAGCGCCAGCTCGCGGAGGAGAGCCTCCTCGCGGAGGCCGAGCAGCGCATCGTCTGCCCGACCTGCCACGAGCGGGTGAACGAGGACTTCATCCTCTGCCCGACGTGCCGCACGCGACTGAAGCGGGTGTGCCCGAACTGCGCCAAGCTGATCCGGCCCGAGTGGAACATCTGCCCGTACTGCGCGAAGGACTTCGACGAGCGCGACTGGACCGTCCACACCGGCGGCAAGGACATCGCGGCCGTCGGCGAGAAGGCCTCGACCACCTAGCCCGACGCCTCTTGCGCGACCGACTCAGAAGCCGCACGGTAACCAGCGATGCGCGCGATCGTGATCGCAGTCAGCTGCGCCGTGCTCGCGATCGTCGTCTTCGCGCTCCTGGGCTGGCCAGCGTCGAAGTACCTCCACGGCGACTACATCCAGTACTGGCTCGCATCGCGCGCGCTGCTCGAGGGTTGGGATCCGTACGACCCGGTCGTCTGGCGAACGATGCACGAGAGGGTCGTAGGCAGTGACTTCTTCATCGTGCCCGGCGCGGGATTCTCCTACCCACTGACCACGGCCGTCGCCGCCTTGCCGTTCGCCATTCTCGGGGTCGCCCAGAGCGCGCCGCTCTGGTTCGTCGCCCAGACCGGATCGGCGATCGCCGGCCTCGTGACACTGCAGCGGCGGATCGCGGATCGCTGGACCGGTCGCCGACTGGTCCTGCTGCTCGCCCTCGGCGCGCTCATCCAGCCGGTCTTCGTGCTCGCCGGTGAAGGCAACATCGCGCGGTTCCTCGTTGGGATCCTGTCCTTCGGGCTCGCGCTGCTTGTCTCTGGATCAGCGCTCGCCGGCGGCGTGGTCCTGGGCGCGCTTGTCCTCAAGCCGCAGCTATTCATCGTCTTCGGGCCCGCCGTCCTCCTGTTCGTGGCACCGTCGTCGCGGCTGCGCTTAGTCGGCGGAGCGGTGGTGACGGTGGCCACGCTGCTGTTGATCTCCGTCGTGCTCCGTCCGAGCTGGATCCAAGCGTGGGTCGTGCAGTCGATCCACGTGCAGGGGCTCTACGGACGGGCCAACCTCTGGGGCGATCTTGGGGCCGGCTGGGTCGCCTGGGTCGTTGCGGCAGCCTCCGTCATGGGGCTGCTCGTGTGGTGGCGGGTCCGTCGCCCCCCATTCCTCACCGCGGCCGCGGCGGCGCTCGCGCTGTCGCTCTACCTCGCGCCCTACGCCAATGACTACGACCAGGCCGTCCTGCTCGTGTGTCTCGGCGCGTACCTCGCGGCGATCGACGGCCTGCCCGGACGCATCCGAGCGCTGCTGGTCGTGCTGTTCGTCGCGACGAGTTCCGCGGTCTCCTGGCCGGTGTGGGTCGGGATCGTTCCGAACGGTTGGCAGACCGAGCTCCCAGCGCCCGCTGCCTGTCTGCTGCTCGTGCTCGCGGATTCGCTGGCGCCGCGCGCGCTCGGGAGGTCCGCCGGAGCGTCGCGCACTGATCCGCGGCCTACCGGTCTGACGATCCAGCCGCGGTGATAATGCGGTCACGGTGAACGTGGTCGTGGTGATGCCCGCGTACAACGCAGTCCGCACCCTCGAGCGCACGTACCGCGACCTTCCGCCCGACCTGCAACGCGTCGTCCTGCTCGCCGACGATCACAGCGCCGACGATACCCTCGGCCTCGCGCAGTCACTCGGCATCGAGGCGATCCGCAACGAGCGCAACCTCGGCTACGGCGGAAACCTGAAGAAGCTTTTCGGGCTCGCCCTGGCGCGTGGCGCCGACGTCGTCGTCGAGCTCCATCCGGATTACCAGTACGACCCGAAGCTTGTTGACCTGATGGTCGAGTACCTCCGCCGCGGCTACTTCGACGTGATGCAGGGCAACCGGATGTGGAGTCGGCACGAGTCGCTCGGTGGTGGGATGCCCTGGTATCGCTACTACGGCAACCGCATGCTCACGTTCGTCGAGAACATCTGGTTCGCCCTGTCGCTGGGCGAATGGCACTCGGGGTTGCGCGCGTTCCGTGGCGAGGTGCTCGCGGCGCTCCCCTTGGATCAGTATCGCGACTCGCACGCCTTTGCGAGCGAACTGCTGATGGACTGCGTGTATCGCGGCTACCGCGTCGGCGAGATCCCGATCCCGGTGCGCTACGCGGCTGACAGCTCGTCGGTGGACGTCGGCGGTCTGTTCGCCTACGCCGGTCGGACGCTCCTCGCCGCGCTCGTCCGGCCGCCGTGGCGGCGCAAGCGGTACGGGTCTGCCCGGCTGGCACCGCCTAGCTGACCGGCCCAGGGCCGCGATCCCAAGCAGCGGCTCATCGCGGTCACTCCTATCTATGTGGGCAAGGTGGCCGGGATCTCACCCACACACCCGCGCCCACCACCCGCCCCTAGCGGGAACCGAGCGTTTCGCGCGTGAAATACGTGCGATGCGGGCTCTATCCTCACCTCACAGCACGCGGGTTCCGAGAAAGGGTGCATCCGTCTTGTTCGAATCCCTCTGGGGGCTCATCTCCCGCGACGTCGGGATCGACCTCGGCACGGCCAACACGCTCGTGCACGTCCGGGGTCGGGGCATCGTGATCAGCGAGCCGTCGGTCGTGGCCAAGGACACGAAGACCGGTGCCATCCTGGCCGTCGGGGCGGAGGCCAAGCGCATGCTCGGCCGCACCCCCCAGAACATCGTCGCGATCCGGCCGTTGAAGGACGGAGTGATCAGTGACTTCGACATCACCGAGTACATGCTCAAGCACTTCATCCACAAGGTGCACGACCGCATCGCGTTGTTCCCGCGCCCGCGCGTGATCATCGGGATCCCCTCGGGCGTGACCGAGGTCGAGAAGCGCGCCGTGCAGGAGGCCGCGATCAACGCGGGCGCTCGCTGGGCCCGGCTCGTCGAAGAGCCGATGGCCGCGGCGATCGGCGCTGGCCTTCCGGTGCAGGAGCCGAGTGGCTCGATGATCGTCGACATCGGCGGCGGCACGACCGAGGTCGCGGTCACGTCCCTCGGCGGCATCGTCGTGGCGCGGTCCATCCGGATCGGTGGCGACGAGATGGACCAGGACATCGTCGCGTACGCCCGGCGTGAGTTCAATCTGCTCATGGGCGAACGGACGGCCGAGGACATCAAGATCGCGATCGGCTCCGCGTACCCGCTCGACGAAGAGGTGTCCACGTTCTTCCGCGGCCGCGACCTGCTCACCGGGCTGCCGCGCAGCATCGAGGTCACCAGCGCCCAGATCCGCGAGGCCATCGAGCCATCGGTGCAGCAGATCGTCGACTCGGTGAAGGACACTCTCGAGGAGACGCCGCCCGAGCTCGTGGCCGACATCATGGATCAGGGCATCTACCTCGCCGGCGGGGGCGCGTTGCTGCGCGGGATGGATACCCGGATCTCCGAGGTGACCCAGATGGCCGTGCACATCGCCGACGATCCGCTCACCTGTGTCTGCCGCGGCACCGGCATGGTCCTCGAGGACCTCGTGAAGTACGAGCGCAGCCTCGTGACCGAGACCTACGCGATCATGCCCCGCTGATGGCGTCGCTCGGACGCACCCGCACGCGGCGCACAAACAGCGTCGCCCGGCCGTTCGCCGCGCTGTTCGTCGTATCGATCCTGCTCCTACTGTTCCGCTCGGTCGACGCCGTACAGGCGACCGCGACGCTTGGGACGCAGGTCCTCGTGCCGGTGCAGAGCGCGCTCGCTGCGACCGGCGTCTCCACGAGCCGGCTGTTCCAGGCGATCGGTGACATCGACAAGATCCGCGCGGAGAACGCGGACCTCCGTGCGACGAACGACCGGCTCACGCTAGCGAACGCGCAGCTCGCCGAGGCCGCGGTCGCCGCGCAGCAGAACGCGAAGCTCGCCGCCGCGCAGAGCGCGTTGCCGTTCAAGACGGTGGCCGCGCCGGTCATCGCGCGCGATCCGAGCGGCGTGCTGAAGACCATCGTCATCGGCGCGGGCACCGATGAGGGTGTGCGCGTCGATCAGATCGTCCTCTCCGAGCAGGGCGTCGTCGGCCGGGTGAGCGAAGCAGGCTCGAACTACGCGAAGATCACGCTCATCACCGACTCGGCGTCGAGCGTGTCGGCTCTCGTGCAGACCTCACGCGCGAGCGGGATCGTGCGCGGGCAGTACGGCGACACGTTGATCATGGAGTGGATCCTCCAGAGCGATCCGGTGAAGCCGGGCGACGTCGTCGTCACCGCCGGTCTCGGGCTCGGTGAGGAGCTCCGGTCGTTGTACCCGAAGGGCCTCGTCATCGGCACCGTGGTCGACGTGACGAAGGCCGAGGTCTCGGCGTACCAGCGGGCCGTCGTGTCTCCGGCGGTCGACCTGCGCAAGCTGGAGAACGTCCTCGTTATCACCGCCTCCGCCAAATAGCGACCGCGCGGGGCATAACCAGGCAGTCACCCACGCGTAATGCAGAGTGAGATGGGACGGGTAGCGCGCCTCGCCGCGGCTTGGCTTGTGTGCGCCTCGCTGCTCCTCCCGTCCGGCGCCCGGGCGGCAGCCGCAGTGATCGAGCCGTCGGTCGGTAGCTCGCTTAGCGCACCGATATCGCCGGCGGTCGCTCCGGATGCCCAGCGCGCGATCGTCCGGTTCGCGACGTCTGCCTCCGCCGCTCAGCGCGCGGCGGCGATCGCGCGGGTCGGCGCGACCATCGAGGCCGAGCTCCCCGGACTCGGCGCGACGCGCATCGCGTTCCCGGTCACGGCACGCGACGCAAGCGGCGACGCCGCGGGCCTCGCCGTCCTGCGGCTCGCGCGCGACGCCGCGATCGCGTCGGTGCAGCTCGATGCGCGCGCGACAGCTGGTTTCACACCGAACGACAGCTTCTACTCGACCGACCCATCGTTCGGGGTTGGCCAGTGGGGTTTGCGCGCCGCGCACGTCGACCAGGCGTGGGATGTGACGCGTGGATCGCCGAACATCATCGTCGCGGTCATCGACACAGGCGTGGACGCGACGCATCCCGATCTGAGCGGGGTGCTCTTGCCCGGCGCCACCTTCGTCTCGTCGCCGGATCCGTCCTGCGCTCCGGGCTCGACCGTCGATGACAACGGCCACGGCACACATGTCGCGGGACTCATCGGCGCGAACGCGAACAACGCGACCGGCATCGCCGGCGTGGCGTTCGGCGTGCGTGTCCTTCCGGTGAAGGCGCTCGACTGCACCGGTGCCGGCCTTCTGTCCGACGTTGCGCAGGGGCTCGTGTGGGCCAGCGACCATGGCGCGCGCGTCGTCAACATCTCCCTTGGCGCCGACGCCGACGTCTCTGTCCTTCACGACGCGATCCGCTACGCGGTCGGCCACAACGTTCTGGTCGTGGCGTCGGCGGGCAACTGCGGTGTCGCATCGGTACGGTGCGCGGCCGTGAACGCGCCGCAATATCCGGCCGCGTATTCCGAGAGCCTCGCCGTCGCGGCTACCGACTCGCGCGACCAGCACGCGGCATTCAGCAACATCGATACGTACGTTGGGATCTCCGCGCCGGGGACGACCATCTGGAGCACGACGCCCACGTACCCAACGACGCTCTCGCGTGCGAATCCAGGAACGCAAACGTACGCGGCGTTCAGCGGCACATCGCAGGCGTCGCCACTGGTTGCCGGTATCGCCGCTCTTGTACTGAGCCAGGAGCCCAGCCTCAGCGTCGCTCAGCTAACGGATCGCTTGCGCGCGACTGCCGACGACCTCGGTGCCGCCGGAGTCGATCCGGTCTTCGGCAGCGGTCGGGTGAACGCGCTCCGCGCGGTCAATGCGAGGCCCGTGCGGTACGGCGTCAGCTACGACATCTCAGCGCTACCCGCCAACGGGACCATCGTCGCGCCGCTGGTCGGCCAGGTGAAGCTCAGTAACACCTCGAGCTTCGCGTGGACCGCTTCAGGGAGCGCTGCTGTGCGGCTCGCGTATCACTGGCTCGACCCCACCGGGAGCGTGATCGCGTGGGATGGACAGCGCACTCTGCTCCCGGCGGACGTGCCGATCGGCGGCACCGTCATTCTTCCGGTGGCGATCCCGACGCCGGCCAAGCCGGGCAGCTACGTGCTGCTGATCGATCTCGTACGCGAGGGCGTCTCATGGTTCTCGGCCGCGGGTGTCCTGCCTGCGAGGCTGACCGTCGCGGTCACGAGCGGCCTCGCCGCGGTGTATGCGCCGGTCGCGAGCACGCAGTCGACGTTCGTCGTCGGCGCCAACTCGTTCCCGGTCACTGTCACCAACACTGGCACGGCGACCTGGCCCGCGGGAGGCCCAACGCCGGTGCACCTTTCGTATCACTGGCTCGACGCAACGGGACGACTGGTCATCTGGGATG
>DATCOR010000120.1:0-3941 GCA_036564585.1 Candidatus Limnocylindria bacterium
CCCTCGGCGTCTCCCGACGCCGTCTGTTCGCCCGCCACCACCTGCCGCATCTAGTGCCGGTCCTGGCCGTCACCGCGAGCCAGCAGATCGCGGCCGCGCTCATCGCGCTTGCGGAGCTCGGGGTCATCGGGATCTTTGTCGGGCCAACGCGTTCGCTGAATCTGGCCGAGGCGATGCGGGTCGTGCCCGCGGGCATCGGCACCACGTTCCCGGTCCCCGACCTGCCGGAGTGGGGCGGTCTGCTCGCGCTCGGACGCGGCCTCCAGAACCTGTACGTGACCCGCTGGGCCTTCCTCGTCCCCGGTGTCGCGATCGCGTTCGCGGCGATCGCGGTGACCCTGCTCGGGGTCGGGATCGCTCGGCAGTACCAGCGCGGCAATCTGCTGCACGACCTCGCGACGCGCCGAGCGCTGCTCGTCGCGGCCATCGTCGTCGCCCTCGTCGCACCGGCGTTCGTCCTGCCGTCGCCGCACGCCGCGGCCGTCGAGCTCGGCGATGCCGCGCGCAGCCGCGCGGTCGTCGGCACCGACCCCGGCGCGGTGCTCGCCGAAGCGCACCTCGCGGTCACACCGGTCGATCGCACCGATACACACCTGCAGCAGGTCGGAGGCGCGGTGCTGGAGGTCGACACGCCGACCGGGCGCGCGCAGTTCGCCGAGGGCGCCGGCGCCGACTTCACGACCCTGCTCATCGGCGCATCCGGCGGTGGCACCGTCGACGCGCCGGTCGTCTTCATGGGCTGGGGCGTCTCGCCAGCCGACTTCCCGAGGCAGCAGGTGTCGGTGTTCTCAACGGGCGACTTCGGGACCGCGGTCTCGGATTGGCAGGACGACTACGCGCAGATTGACGTGCGGGGCAAGGTCGCGCTCGTCCTTCGGCTGCCCTTCATCCGCACCGGGCGGAACGCGTTGCCCGCTCCGACGGCGGACACGCTGATCGCGTCGGCCCTCAAGCGCGGCGCGGCCGCGGTCTTGTGGGTCGACCCGACGCGCGATCAGATCATCGCCCGAGGCCAGGTGGACCCGTACCGGCGCCTGGTCACCGACGATCCGATCACGAAGATCGCCGGCCAGCCGGTGTTCCTCGTGTCGACGGCCGTGGCCGACCAGCTGCTCGCGCCGGCGGCGATCCGCGCGAGCGACATCCTGCGCGCCCAAGCGCAGGGCGACGTGAGCACGACGGATGGCCGGTCCATGGCGCAGGAGCTGCCCGAGCGCGCGCACGTCGAGCTGCCGATCGCACAGGTCACCGCGGCGTCGCATTCGCTCGTCGCGCTGACCCCCGCGACGGCCGGCACGCACCGCCTGGTCATCTGGGCGGTCGCGCCCTCGGCTGTCACCGGGAGCCGCAGCGCCGCGGACGTGCTGAGCGCCATCGTTCGCGCTCTGGCCGGGCGCGACGCGCCGCCCCTCGCGTTCGTGCTCTTCGATCCGCGGGGCGATCCTGCGGCGAACGCGAAGGCCGTCCGCGCCGTCCTCGGGTCCACGCCGATCGACGACGTCGTCGCCATCGAGTCCCTGGGCGGGACGAGCCTCCGGTTCTCGACGGTGTACGCGGATCTCGTCCCGGCGATCGACGACTACGCCTCGCGCGTCGGCGCCCGAGCGGCACGTACGGCGGCCGCCGTCAACCCGGCGACTCCGGAGACCGGGGACCTCATGCGCTCCGCGGGCTTGACCCCATTCACCGACGATCACTGGCTGCTCATCTCGGGCCAGGGACCGGTCACCGACGAAGGCGAGCTGCGTGAGGACGCCGCGGCCGTGGTCGGGTACGTCGTCGCCCGCTACGCCGAGCGCGCGGCGGAGCTCGTCCGATGACCTTCGCCGTCCGTCTCGCCCGCGTCCCGGCGACGATGATCGCCCTCGGGCTCCTGTTCGCCGCCATCGCGCCCGCCGCGATGGCGACCTATCAGCCGTTCACGCTCGCACCGGGGATCGGGCCCTCGATCCGCCGGAGTGGCGAGCTGTTCGTCCCGACGATCGAGACGCAATACCAGGAGCCGCTGGGCACGGTGATCGCGGAGGCGACCGTCCGCAGCTTCGCGCTCCTCGCCGGAGTCGCCGTGTTCTCGCTGTTCGTCGGCGTGCTGGTCGGGATCACCGCCGCGCTCCTGCGGCGGCGCGCCGTGTCGAGCGGCGTCGTCCTCGGGGCGACGAGCGTCATCGCGGCGGTGCCATCGTTCTTCCTCGCGTACTTCCTGCAGATCCTGTTCATCTTCATCGGCGGCGCGACCGGCCACACGATCCTGCCGGTCTTCGGCTTCGGGCTCGACGGCCACCTCGTGCTGCCACTCCTCGCGCTGTCCGCGCCCGCTGTTGCGACGACCGCCCAGCTCACCGCCGTGCGGATGGGCGAGGTGTTCGACGCCGACTTCATCACGACCGCGAACGCGAAGGGGCTGCTGCCCTCGTGGATCATCAAGGTCCACGTCCTGCCGCACGTGCTCCCGGTGTCGCTCGAGGCCGTCGGGAGCGGCCTGCGCGTCGCCGTCGCCAGCCTGCCGATCGTCGAGTACATCCTGCTCTGGAACGGCATCGGGTTCGTCGCGCTGCAGTCCATCGCGCTCCGCGACCCCGCTGCGCTCACTGCGTGCGCCATCGTGCTGAGCGCGCTGTTCGCGCTCACCAGCCTGCTGCTCGATCTGCGCCGCACGCGCTTCCACTGAACCGTCGCCGTCGCCTAGACTGGCCTCTTCCGGGCGTGGAGGATGCGTGCTCTTTGGGGGGTTTCATGGATAGGCGGATCCGTGGCGGTCTGGCGGTGCTCGCGATCACCTTGGCCGCGTGCACGGGCACGACGGCTACCCGCGGCGCAAGTGGCTCTCCGGCGGCGTCGGCCGCGAAGCCCGACGTGAAAGTCGGCGTGGTCATCTCGCTCACCGGCGTCGGAAACGTGTACGGACCGACGCAGAAGAATGGCGTCGAGCTCGCGGCCCAGCGGATCAACGACGCCGGCGGCGTGAATGGCGCCAAGATGGTCCTGGTCATCGACGACGACCAGTCGACGACCGACGGCGGCGTGACGGCGTTCCGCAAGCAGACGAGCCAGGACCGCGTGGTCGCGATCCTCGGCCCGACACTGTCGAACACCGCGGTCGCCGCGCACCCGGTGGCCCAGAGCGCCCAGACGCCGGTCATCGCGATCTCGAATACCGGCGACGGCATCGTCGGCAAGTGCGACTACGGCCCATGCGACTACATCTTCCGCGCGTCGCTCGGTGAGTCGACCGCGATCCCGCAGACCGTGGCCATCGCCAAGTCGAAGCTGAACGTGAAGAGCGTCGTCCTCATGTACGCCCAGGACGACAAGTTCAGCTCCGACGGCTTCGCGATCTTCAAGAAGAACCTCACCTCGGCCGGCATCACGATCAAGAAGGAGATCGCCTTCTCGAAGACCGACGTCGACCTGTCCGGCCCGGTCACCGCGGCTCTCGCCGAGTCGCCCGATGCGATCGTCGACAGCTCCCTGGCCGGCCCGGCCATCGCGGTCCTCAAGGAGGTCAACAAGCGCAGCCCCGGCAAGCTCGTGATCGGCGGCAACGGCTTCAACACGCCGGCCATCATCACGTCCGCCGGCGCGGCCGCCGAAGGCGCGGTGAGCGGCGCGGCCTGGTACCTCGGCAACCCCGACCCGGTGAACAAGGACTTCGTCGCGGCGTACAAGGCGAAGTACAACGTCGATCCGGACCAGTTCGCGGCGCAGGCGTACTCCGCGCTCTACATCCTGCTCGACGCGCTCAAGCGGACGCCCGCGGTGACGAGCGTGCTGCACGACAAGCTCCGCGATCAGATCGAGCTCACCACCGGGGTGAAGACCCCGCTCGGCGAGTTCTCGTTCAACGCATCCCACGATGTGAGCCAGAAGGTCTACGTCGTCCAGATCAAGAACGGGGTGTTCACGCAAATCAACTAAATGGGGCTCGGCGGGACCGGCAAAGC
>DATCOR010000123.1:0-8319 GCA_036564585.1 Candidatus Limnocylindria bacterium
GATCATGTGGACCCAGGTCTGGCCTGGCGACAGGAGGATCTGCTCGCCGGCGGCGCTCACGAAGGTCCACGGGTCGAAGATCGTCGCGCGGGACCACACGCCGTCCTGGCGGCGGCCGTCCCGGAAGATCGACATGTGGCCGGTGCCGGTGGTCCGCACGTTGACGCCGAGCGAGCCGAGGTTGTCCTCGACGATCGCGGTCGACACGACGTCCGTGTACAGCGCGATGATGTTGCGTGCCGCGATCGGCGTGTTCGTGAGCGCGTCGACCTCGCGGACGTAGCGGCCGAAGTTCGGGTCGAACTGGTAGCGCGCGTACGTGCGCGACGCCCCGTCGTATGTGTAGTGGACCTCGTTCTGGTGCTGGTACGGGATGGTGATGTTGCTCGCGGCCACGCTCCCGTAAAAGCCGCCGGCCCATTCGATGTGATTCACCGAGTCCAGGAAGCCCCAGCTCGGGATGTTCACCGGCGCGCCGCCGCCCGCGCGGTTCGTCGCGTCACGGAGCAGGTTGGACGTCGTGTACTCGTTGTACGGACCGACGCGCGGGTTGCCCGCATCGTCTTGGGTGACGCGGAAGTACGCCCCGCCCGCGTAGGGCCAGTTCGCGTTCAGGTCGATGTACTTCCCGGCGGCCGCGTCCTCCTGAATGAACTTCGTCTCGTCAGTCGTGGCGCCGGAGAACGCGAGCGCGCCGCGGACCATGGGCGTGATCTCACGGTCGCTCAACCGAGCTGAGCGGACCGATCCGATCTTCGCCGGGTCCTGCGAGTGGAAGATCGCCTCGTACCGCGTGACGTTGGCCTCGACGAGCGTCTCGAAGATGACGTCCGCCTGGGCCGTGCCGGTGTGCGGCCGGGCAGCCGGCGCGTTGTCGATGCGCACGTTGAGCGCGCGGCGCGCGACGTTCGCCTGACCGGGCCCCATCTGCAGGCCGTTGAGGGGCCAGCAGGTCGCGCACGCGGGCCGGTAGGACGGCGGCGGCATCGTGCCGTCGGGCTTCTTCACCCAGACGACCCAGAACACGCCGACGTCCTCCATCCACTGCGCGCCCTCGATCACCGGCCGGAGGCCGACGACGTACACGCCGGGCGTCATCGGCGCCTTCACGGTGAACTGGAACCATGCGACCTGGCCCGGGCCGACGTAGTCGGCGGGCTGCGCGGCCACGCGGTTGTAGCGGGGCCAGCCGGTCGTGGGCGTGCCGTTCGTGCCGTCGCCGCCGAGGATGCTCGGCCGATCGGTGCCCGGCTCGGGGCCGTTCGTGCCGAGGAACGCGGCCTGGCCCATCTTGCTCAGGACCCAGCCGTTCGATCCGGTGTTGTAGTAGGCGACCGTCGCGACCGAGGTATCGCCGGGGCAGAGGCTCATGTAGCCGGACTGTCCGTACCAGGTGGCGTGGAAGCCGGCGATCCCGCCGGGCAGGCCGGTCGGGGCGGGGATGCCGGGGCCGACCGAGGACGTGCACGTGGCCGTGTCCGCGGCGGCCGGACGCGCCGATGTAACGGTCGACAGCAGCATGGCGAGGACCAACGCGATCGCGTTCGCGACGGACAGCACGCGCATGTGGCCCAACCCTCCGGCCCTCTAGAGCCAGAACGAGGTTACGGCGTGCTCGTCACGGTCCACGTGGGATAGATGAATGTGATCCAGGATTGACCCGGCTCCAGGAGCAGCTGATTCCCCGAGGCGTCGAAGAACGTGAACATGTCGAGGACCCCGTCGCGCTTCCACGTGCCGTCGACCCGCTTGCCGTCGCGGAACACCGAGACCGGGCCGCCGCCGGTCATTCGGTAGTCGAGGCCCTTGGAGCCGAGGTTGTCCTCGGTGACGCTCGTGGTCCAGATGTCGGTGGTCATGACGATGACGTTCTTCGCGAGGATCGGCCCGCTCCCGTCGCCGTCGACCGTCTGGACGCCCTGCTGGAAGCGGCGGTACCCGTTCGCGGCGCTGTCCCAGGTCCACGTCGTGGCCCAGATGGTCTGGAACGGGATGGTCAAAGACTTGTTGGGCCGGCCCGCCGCGAACCCGCCGGCCGTCGGATCGGTGTTCCCCGGGGGAACGAAGGCGAGGGCCGGGACGTCGACCGGCGCCGATCCGCCCGCGCGCGCGACGGCGTCGCGGTCGGCCGGCGTGCCGGTGAATTCGTTATTCGGCGCCGGCCGGAAGTTGACGCGGTAGTACGGCCGGATATCCCGCTCGGCGTCGACCGAGATCATGTTGCCGTCCTTGATGGATTGCGTGACCGCGTCGTGCTCCTCGATCGTCGAGCCGGACGCCACGAGCGCGCCCTGGAGCATCTGGGTGATGTGCAGATCGCTGAACCGGTAGCTCCGGACGGGACCGACCGTGTCGGCGTCCTTCGAATGGAAGATCGCCGAGAACCGCGTGACCCCGCCCTCGACGATCATCTCGAACACGATGTCGGCCTTGTTCAGGCCGAACTGGGGTCGAGCGTTCGGATCGTTCGGTAGGCGGACGTTGAGCGGGCGGCGCCCAAGCTGCGCGTCGGCCGCAGCGGGCAGCCCGGTCAGCGGCCAGAGCTTCGGCTTCGGGGTCGGTGTGGGCGTCGGCGGCGCAGTGGGGATCGGTGTCGCGGTGGCGGTCGCGGCGGCTACCGCGCTCGAGCTCGGGGAGCCGGCCGCGGGCGTCCCGCCTCCGCCGCACGCGCCGGCGATGACGGCACAGGCGAGTAGGACCACCGTCGCGTTCCGCGCCAGTTTTGGTGTCATTCGGTCACTCAAGGGTACCGTCATCCCGCCGCGGCCGATACCGGCAAGCGGCACGCCAAGCGCGTGCTCGCGGCAACTAGCTCGGCCGCGCGCGGTCGATCGCGATCACCTCGATGCCAAGGCGGACGGCGGCACGAGAAAGAGGCATGTCGCACGTGAGGAGCGGGCAGCGGCGGCTGACCGCGAGCAAGACATAAAAGACGTCGTGCCCGCCAAGGACGTCGGCAAGCCCCACAACATTCGGCAGCAGCGAGACGATCTCCAACCTCTCGGCGTCGAATCGCTCGAGCCGATCGACTGCGAGCAGCAGCCGGTCGCGGTCGATGTCGCGCCGGAGATATCCGCGGCGCAGGGCGTGGTACACCTCCGCGTCGAAGTGAGCCGGAACGATCGCAGGACCGGACGTCGCCAGCGCCTCCAGGACGCGAGAGTGGCGAGTGGTCAGCAGCATCTCCACGGCCGCCGACGCGTCGACGACGATCAGGTTCTCGGCTCATTCCTCGACGCGAAGTAGGCATCCCAGCGTGCGTCGTCCTCGTCCTGGGCTTCGCGGACCAGCTCGGACGCAGGGCGCCCGAGGTCGACCGGCGGATCCTTGCGCACCATCGCGAGCCACTGGTCGAGGGGCATCGCCCTGGGGACGTCGCGCTCGATCAGGTCGATCAGGTACTGGCTCATCGAGACACCCTTCGACTCCGCCTTGCGCCGCAGGTCGTCACGGAGCTTGACGGGGATGCCGCGGATCTGGAGGTCAGTGGTCTTCGGTTTCACCCTTCGAGGCTAGCATGCAATATGCATGCTGAGCGTTGGAACCGCCGGCTGCAGTCGCTTGTAGAGAGGTCGATGCGAGCACTCGCGCCGATCGTGATCGTGTCACTGATCACCGGCTGTGGACCGTCGGCGACGACCACGCCGAGTGAGTCGTTGCTCGCCGCTGGCGCGCCGTGCCCGGTCACGACCGCGCCGCCAACGACGGTCACGCCGCCGCCAAGCGTTGGAACCGGCCCCAACCCGACGCTGACGTTCACCGCCGGTCCCGGCAATTTTCTCTATGGAAACGACGCGCTCATCGTGATCCTGCCGAACGACGGGACCCTCCATCCGTCCGATCCGGCGCGTGGCCTGCCCGCCGGCGTGAAGTTCCCGTGGTGGCGCGGCGCGCGCGGCGATCTCACCGTCGCGACGCGCCGACTCGATGCCAACACGACGCCGCAGGCGGCGGACGTGCCCGGCGGCTATGGGGACACCGGATTCCAGGTGAGCGGACTGAACTTCCCCGCGCCCGGCTGCTGGCAGGTGACCGGCACGATCAGCGGTCGCGCGGTCACGTTCGTCGTGAATGTCGTCGGGCGGTAAACGCCTCCGCGATGGAGGTCCCGGCGTGGCTACTTCGCCGGAAGGCGAAGCAAGCTTCGCTTACTGCCGCAGCAGCAAGCTCTGCTTACTGCCGCAGCAGCAAGCTCTGCTTACTGCGTCGGGAAGTCGACGTGCTGGCCGATGAACGGCAGATGCTCGCCGAGCGCGAGCATCGCGGGCGCGATCCGACTCTGCAGCAGCGCGGGCCGGACCGAGGTCTCGTAGAAGCCAAGCGCCGCGTCGTACTTCGCGAGCTGATCGGCCGCGATCGGCGTCGACTTGGCGGCCGCCGCGATCGAGGTCAGCATCGTTGGGTCCGCGAACGCGGCGAGCGCCGGGTTCACCGCCGCGATCTTCTCCACGGCAGCGAGCTGCTCCGGGCCAATGGTCGCGCCGTGGAGCGGCGCAAGCCACCCATCGAGCGCGATCGTTCCGACGAGCGCGACGTACAGCGTGATCGCGGCGGTCGCGAGGCCGAGCGGCACGCCCGCGACCTTGTCCACGCTCTTCAGCACGCCGAAGCGGTAGACGAGCCGGATGAACAGGCCGCCCACCGCGCCGAGGATCGAGCTACCGAGGACGATCGCGCCGATCCCGAGGCCGAGGCCCGCGGTGCCCGTGGGGACGCTGGCCTGTAGCGGGCCGGCGTAGACGGCCGCGAGGCTCAGGAGCGCGCCCGCCTGTACGACGAGCGGCACGATGAACCCTTTGCGCCAGCCTGCGAATGCTCCGGCGGCGAGCGCGATCACGATCGCAATGTCGATCATCGGCGCGGAGCATATGCGGGATTATGCTCACGCAGGCTCGCGTAGAGGCATGGGAGGGGATCAAGTTGGACGACGTTTCCAAGGGGTATGACCGGCGCGCGTTCCTCAAGGTCATGGGTCTGGGCGCATCGGCGGCGGCGCTGGCCGCGTGCGGTGGGGGAGCCGGGACCGCTACGACATCGGCACCAGCCGGGACGCAGGCTGTGGCGACGACCGCGGCGGCGGTCAAGCCGACCGGGACGATCACCGTCTATTCGGCGCTGAATGAGACGACCAACAACCAGTTCAGCGCCGCGTTCAAGGCCGCGTATCCGGGCTCCAACATCGACCTGCTGCCGCTCGCGGCCGCCGGTGACCTGCAGACCCGCATCCGCGCGGAGAAGGCGTCGCCGAAGGCGGACATCTTCATCGGCGGATCGAGCGAGTTCCACGATCCGCTCGGTAAGGAAGGGCTGCTCGAGAAGTACGTCTCGCCGAACGCCGCCGTGCTCAAGCCGGAGTTCAAGGACGCGAACGGCTTCTGGACCGGCTGGTACACAGGCATCATCGGCTTCGTCTGGAACACCGACCGGCTGAACAAAGAGGTCGGGGGCAAGAAGCCCGCGACCTGGGATGACCTGCTCGACCCGGCGTGGAAGGGCAAGCTGTGCATGGGCGACCCGGTGAAGACCGGCGGCGGCTACATCTTCATGGCCACGCAGTACTTTCGTCTCGGCAAGGACGAGGCGAAGGCGATGGCCTATATGAAGTCGCTCCATGCGAACATCGCCGACTACATCGGCACCGGACCCGGCGCGATCGGCGCGGTCTCCCAGGGTCAGTACGTCGGAAACCCGAACTTCGTGCACGACATCCTCACCGAGAAGGCGAAGAACCCGGGGATCGACGTCTTCGTCCCGCCGGACACCGGATTCGAGGTCGGTGGCATCTCGATCGTCAAGGGCTCTAAGAATCTGCCGCTCGCGCAGGCATTCGTCGATTGGACGCTCACGCCCGAGGCGGGTGCGCTCAACGTGAAGCTCAGCAACCGCGGGTCGACCAATCCGAGCGTCGCACCGGCACCCGGCGCGCCGGCGCTCTCCGACGTCAAGCTCGTGGCCTACGACCGCCAGTGGGCGACCGACAACAAGGACCGCCTGCTCAAGCTGTGGCAGACCACGGTGGGCCGGACCTAGGACCTAGCGGTACCTCACACCAGCACGTAAACGATGCGCAGCCTGCAGCGCGAGCCGGTCCTCCTGCTCGCGCTGCTTGCTGCCATCGTCCTGGTGCTCGCGTTCATCGTGTATCCGCAGGTCCAGGTCGTTCTCGTCCCAGGCCCCGACGGCTACGTCAGCTTCCTGACCGGCGGCACGTGGGTCAATCCGCTCATCAACTCCGTGAAGATCACGCTGCTCTCCACCACGACCGCGGTCCTGCTGGGGTTCGTGTTCGCCTACGCGATGGTCTACACGCCGATGCGGTGGAAGCCGTTCTTCAGGATCATCGGGATCCTGCCGCTGCTCTCGCCGCCGTTCGTCGTCGCCGCCGTCTACATCCTTCTGTTCGGGCCCCGCGGCATCGTGTCGTACGGCGTGTTCGGCCAATCGCCGAGCGTGTTCGGCCTACTTGGTGTCTGGGGTGTGCAGACGATCGCATTCTTCCCGTTCGCGTACCAGCTGATCGCCGACGTGCTGTCCCGAAGTGACGCGCGCCTCGAACAGGCGGCTCGCAATCTCGGCGCGGGCCCGTGGAGCGTCTTCCGCTCGATCACACTCCCGCTGTCGGGGCCCGGGCTGGGCGCGGCGATCCTCACGACGGCGATCTACGTGCTCGAGGACTTCGGGAACCCGCAGCTGATCGGTGGCGGCTTCAACGTCCTGCCGACGCAGGCGTACTCGCTCATCGAAGCGTTCGGCGATTTCACCGGGGCTGCGGCGGTGAGCACGATCCTGCTGCTTCTCGCCCTGTCGCTGTACGTCGCGAAAACGAGCCTGGATCGCGGCCGTTCATTCGTGACGGTCGGTGGCAAGGCCTCGTCGATGCCGCGCCCGCCGGTACCGCCCATGCTCACGCACGCATGCTTCGTCGCGTGCCTCGCGCTCGCGGGCCTGATCCTGCTCGTGTACGGCACGCTCATCGTGAGTGCGCTCACGCTGTACTTTCCGACGAACCTGAACTTCACGTTCGTGCACTTCGACTATCTCTCGGCGCACGCGGCGTCGCTCCAGAACTCGTTCGTCTTCAGCATGCTCGCCGCGGTCGGCGGCTCGATCTTCGCGTTGTTCACCGCCTTTGTCGTGCAACGCGGCACCTGGCCAGGGCGACGGATCTTTGATTTCCTCCTGATCATGCCCGCGGCGATCCCGGGGATCTTCTTCGGCATCGGCTACCTCGCGGCATTCAACCAGCCGTGGTCGGACCGGCTCGCGGAGTTCCTCGGCCAGCGCGACCTCCGAGCGGAGCTCATCGTCATCGCCCTGCTGTTCTGGAACATCCCGGTCGCGTACCAAGCCATCACCGTGGGCCTCCGCCAGATCGACAAGTCGATCGACGAAGCCGCGACGAGCCTCGGCGCGTCTAGCCTCCGCGGGTTCCGCGATGTGCTCGTGCCGATGCTCGGCGGGTCCGTGCAGGTGGGCTTCGTCACGACGTTCGTGCGGGCCGTCACCACGCTGTCCGTGGTCATCTTCCTGTTCACACCGGCGTCGACGACCGCGACCATCACCATTTTCCAGCTTGTGAACGATTTCGATTGGGGTGGCGCGGCCGCTTTCACGGTCGGCGACGTCGGCATGGCGGTCATCGTGCTCGTCATCATCCAGCGCCTCGGCGGGCGTCTCGCCGTGACAGGATTCCGCGGTGGCTGAACAGGTCCACCTGCGGCTGACGGGAGTGACGAAGCGGTTCGGGGACGCCGTCGCGGTGGACGACGTGTCGTTCGAGGTCCCGCGCGGCTCGTTCGCGACGCTCCTCGGCCCGTCGGGCTGCGGCAAGACCACCACGCTCCGGATGATCGCGGGCTTCTACGAGCCCGACGCCGGCGACATCGAGCTTGCGGGAAAGCGCATCAACAACCTCCCGGCGCACAGGCGCGGCGCGGCGATGGTGTTCCAGGACTACGCGTTGTTCCCGCACATGTCGGTGCGCGCGAACGTCGGCTACGGTCTCCGCCTCCAGCACAAGAGCCGGGCCGACATCGCGAAGAAGGTCGACGAGACGCTGAAGTTCGTCGGCCTCGCCGGACTCGGCGACCGTCAGCCGAACCAGCTCTCGGGTGGGCAGCAGCAGCGGGTCGCGGTCGCGCGGGCGCTCGTGGTCGAGCCGCAGATCCTCCTGCTCGACGAGCCGCTCTCGAATCTCGACGCGAAGCTCCGCGAGTCGCTGCGCTGGGAGCTCCGCGCGCTGCAGCAGCGGCTCGGGATGACGTTCGTCTACGTCACGCACGATCAGGACGAGGCGCTCTCGCTGTCGGACTGGGTCGC